>SFLO01000197.1 GCA_004553405.1 Coriobacteriaceae bacterium | reverse complement strand
CTCGCGCTGTCTGTGATGATGCGCACTGCCATAGTGTGAAAGCCTTTCTCTGAAAACATCAGCTGTTGCACTGTAAGGTTTTCTAAGTACTTTGGCTTGAGCGCGCACTATTTTGCGCAAGGCAGCCGCAGCGGCTACTGCAGCAGCTCGAAGTGGTTCTTCTTGAAGCGTATGAGGCCGGCCCTCTGCATGCGGCCCAGCTCGGCGGAAAGCGCGCTGCGGTCGACGCCCAGGTAGCTCGCCAGCTGCTCGCGGTTGTAGGGGATGTCGAAGCTCATGGTGCCGTAGGCCCTCGCGGCGGTGGAGAGGTAGCTCAGCACCTTGCCGCGTATGGTGCGGCTGGTCATGACGAAGGAGCGCCGTGCCAGCTCGAGGTTGCGGCGGGCCAGCAGGGCGATGAGGTTCGAGACGATGAGGTTGTGGCTGGGGCAGGCCTTCTCGCAGGGGCGCAGGATGCGCTCGACGTCCAAGAAGAGCACGCGGCAGTCGCGTTCTGCCACGTAGTCGACCATGAGCTCGGTGTCGCGCGCGCAGGCGGCCGCCTCGCCGAAGGTCTTGCCCTCCTCCATGATGGTGAGGATCTCGACGTCTCCCCACGAGCTCACGTGCTCGATGCGCACGTCGCCTTCGAGTATGAGCCCCAGGCTGTGCAGGGGCTGGCCGGCGGGGATGATGACCTCGTCCTTGGCGTAGCTGCGCTCGACGGCGCCCAGGCAGGGCAGCAGCGCCTGGATCTGTTCCTTCGTCAAGCCGTCGAAAAGCACGTTGCGCATGATGTAATAGAAGTTCAAAGAGACCCCCAAGTCCTCGCAAAAAGCTGATGTTTCGTTGTAATAACAACGAAATGCCCGCCTCGCGCTCAGTATAGTCCTAGCTGTCTTACAGGTACGCCGGCAATGCAGCACCTCCTGCAAAGCAGGCTTGAGAGCTCGAAAGCGAGGTAACAACCATGCTCGTTTCCAACATCCTTCTTGTGGGCTTTGGTCTCATCGTCGCCCTCGGCGGCCTGATCCTCCTGGATCGCCAGCGCTTTGAGCGCAAGCCCCGCATGCAGTACCGCGCCGCCACCCTCATTGGCGTCGCCCTGGTAGCAGGCTGCATGGCAGGCATCATCTAAGACGCCTGATTCTCCAGATCACGACAGCGCCCCCGCAGCTTGCGTGCCTGCGGGGGCGCTGTCGCTTCAGGTGCCAATCAAGGTGCCGCGCCTGGCGTCGCGTCAGGCCAGGCCCCAGATGGCGCCGAAGACCTCGTTGCCCATGAGCCAGCCGCGCTGCGTGGGCACCAGGCTGCCGGCAGCACCGGGGGCGACAAGGCCCTCATCCTGAAGGCGGGCCAGCACCTCGGCCAGGCGCGGCTCGGCGCCTTGGGCGCGCTGGCGCAGCTGGGCGGGCAGCCCCGCGCTGCGGCGGAAGGCCAGCATGCAGTCCTCGAGCAGGGCCTCGCGCTCGTCCATGAGCTCGAGCTCGACGGCCGGGCAGCCCAGGCTCGCGTTGAAGGCGGAGGTGTCGAAGGCGGCCTGCACGCGCACGCGGCTGCAGGCAGAGCCGCCGCCGGCCAGCAGCCGCTGCGCCTGATCTGCGCCGCTCGCAAGCCCGCTTGCATCCTGCAGCTGCCCGAAGATGCCCGTCTGGGCGGCGGCCTGCCAGCTCTGGGTGCTCAGCATGCTCGACGCCCCGCAACCCAGGCCCAGGTACTCGCTGCCGTCCCAGTAGGCCTGGTTGTGCTTCGACTGCGCGCCGGGGGCAGCGTAGCTCGCCACCTCGTAGCGCTGCAGGCCGGCTGCCTCCAAAAGACTGCCCGCCGCCTCCATCATGGCGGCCTCGTCGTCTTCGCCGGGGCCTTCCCACTCCCCCGCCGCGATGCGGGCAGCAAGCGGCGTGCCCTCCTCCACGGTCAGGGGGTAGATGCTCACATGGCGCGCGCCCAGCTCGACGGCCCGCTGCACGCTGCTGCGCCAGCTGCCCATGCTCTGGCCGGGGCCGCCGCAGATGAGGTCGATGCTCCAGCTGAGCTGACGCTGCTGGACCGCCTCCACGGCACGCTGGATGTCTGCCGCGCTGTGCGGGCGGCCATACGCGCGCAAGACCTCGTCGTCGAAGCTTTGCGCCCCGATGCTCACGCGGCTCACACCCAGGGCGTAGAGGTCCTTCACCAAGGCGGCGTCGATGCTTTCTGGATTGGCCTCGACAGTGAACTCGGCCACCTGTTCCAAGTTGACGGAAAGCGACACGAGGTAGACGAGCGAGTTGAGGCGGCGGCTGCCCAGATGCGTGGGCGTTCCCCCACCTATATATATGGTGCGCACGCCACCCAGCAGCCCCGCGCGCGATGCACGGCGCAGTTGCAGGCTGAGGGCGTCTGCATAGGCGTCCATGACAGCGTCGTCGTGGCAGGCCGCCGTGGGAAAGTCGCAGTACGCGCAGCGGCTCGTACAGAAGGGGATGTGCAGGTAGAGGGCGCTGATCACAGGGCCTGCT
>SFLO01000196.1 GCA_004553405.1 Coriobacteriaceae bacterium | reverse complement strand
TTCAAAGACCTCGCAGAGAAGACGATGTTCCTGCGCCTGGTGGGGGTGAGCGGCATCGGGCCCAAGATGGCCATCGCCGCGCTTTCCACCTATAGCGCCCCAGAGCTCTCACAGCTGATCGCAGAGGGAGACGTCACCGCGCTCTCGCGCGTGCCGGGCATCGGCAAGAAGACGGCCCAGCGTGCGGTGCTGGAGCTCCAGGGCATCTTGCGCCAAGACGAGCAGGCTGCAGCCAGCGCACCTGCTGCGGGCAGTGCCCTGGCAGACGCCAGCACCGCCCTGCAGTCCATGGGCTTTTCTGCTGACGAGGTCGCCGCCGTGTTCAAGGGCGTCGACGTAGCGGGCAAGGACGCCGGCGCACTGCTGCGCGCGGGTCTCAAGGCGCTGGGAGGTGCGCGATGACCTGGGAGAACAAGGAGCTCGAGGCCATCCCGAGCGAAAGCGCCCGCCAGCGCATCGTCGGCCCCGATCAGCTGCCTGAAGACGGCCAGGAGGTCTCGCTGCGCCCGCGCTGCCTGGCGGAGTACCTGGGCCAGACCCGCATCAAGGAGAACCTCGACATCTTGATCAAGGCGGCCATGCTGCGCGGCGAGCCGCTTGACCACCTGCTGCTCAGCGGGCCCCCGGGCCTGGGCAAGACCACCTTGGCCACGGTGGTGGCAAACGAGATGGGCGTCAACATCAAGACCACATCCGGCCCCGCCATCGAGCGCGCGGGCGACCTAGCCGCCATACTCACCAACCTCGAGGAGGGCGACGTACTCTTCATCGACGAGATACACCGCATGAACCGCGCCGTGGAAGAGGTCCTCTACCCCGCCATGGAGGACTTCGCGCTCGACATCGTCATCGGGCAGGGCCCGGCGGCGCGCTCCATCAGGCTCGACATCCCGCGCTTCACGCTCATCGCCGCCACCACGCGCAGCGGCATGCTCACCGGCCCCCTGCGCGACAGGTTCGGTGCCAACTTCAGGCTCGACTACTACTCCCCAGAAGAGCTCCGCGACATCGTTGTGAGGTCGGCCACCATCTTGGGCGTCGAGGTCGACGAAGACGGCGCCATGGAGATAGCCCGCCGCAGCCGCGCCACGCCGCGCCTGGCAAACCGCCTGCTCAAGCGCGTGCGCGACTACGCCCAGGTGCGCGCAGACGGCATCGTCACCGGAGCGGTGGCACGCGACGCCCTCACCTTCTTCGAGGTGGACGGCAAGGGGCTCGACCCCATGGACAACCGTATCCTCGAGCTTTTGGTGCGCACCTTCGAGGGCAAGCCGGTGGGGCTTTCCACCATTGCCAGCGCCCTGGGGGAGGAGCCGGATTCCCTCGAGGACGTCTACGAGCCCTTCCTCCTGCAGCAGGGGCTCATCATGCGCACCCCCAAGGGGCGCCAGGCAACCAGGGCGGCGTACTCCCACCTGGGCTGCCCCTGGCCGCACGACTAGGCTTTGCGCGCACTGCATATTCGGCGCGCAGGCAGCACCATGCACCGGATTGGGGCCTGCGCGCGGCATTACTCGCGGCAGAGAACCAGCGCTTGCGTGGTATCCTGTCCTGACGCATTCTATTCTGTACTTTGGAGCCAGAACATGAGCAAGAACTCATACCTCTTCACCTCGGAGTCCGTTACCGAGGGTCATCCTGACAAGATCTGCGACCAGATCTCTGACGCCGTGGTCGACGCCATCTTCGCCAAGGAGATCGAGCTTGCCGAGGCAGGCTACATCTCCCCGGACGGCGTGCCCGCCAACCCGGACAACGCCCGCGTGGCCTGCGAGACCATGGTCACCACCGGTCTCGTGGTGGTCACGGGAGAGATCCGCACCCAGGCCTACATCGACGTCGACACCATCGTGCGCGACGTGGTCCGAGAGATCGGCTATACCCGCGCCAAGTTCGGCTTCGACGCAGACACCTGCGGCGTGATCAACGCCATCCACGAGCAGAGCCCCGACATCGCCCAGGGCGTGGACAACTCCACGGAAAACCGCGAGGACGGCACGGACCCGCTGGACACCATCGGTGCTGGAGACCAGGGCATGATGTTCGGCTTTGCCTGCAACGAGACCTCCACTCTCATGCCCATGCCCATCTACCTGGCGCACCGCCTCTCCGAGCGCCTCACCGCCGTGCGCAAGGACGGCACCCTCGAGTACCTGCGCCCAGACGGCAAGACCCAGGTCTCCGTCCGCTATGAGGACGACAAGCCCGTCCGCGTCGAGAAGGTCCTCATCTCTACCCAGCACTCCGAGGACGTCGATGTCGCCCAGATCCGCGCAGACCTCATCGAGCACGTCATCACCCCGGTCTTTGCCGAGGAGGGTGTCAACTGGGAGGGCGCCGAGGTCTACGTCAACCCCACCGGGCGCTTTGTCGTGGGCGGCCCCATGGGAGACGCCGGCCTCACCGGCCGCAAGATCATCGTCGACACCTACGGCGGCATGGGCCGCCACGGTGGCGGTGCCTTCTCTGGCAAGGACTGCAC
>SFLO01000195.1 GCA_004553405.1 Coriobacteriaceae bacterium | reverse complement strand
ATCCCTAGGGCCATGTCCTGGGGCGTGAGGCAGTGTCGCTCGTCGACGACGACGATGCTACCCCCGGCGATCGTGAGGTTGGCGAACGTCGTCTCGAGCGGGTGCGTCTCCTTGGGCGAGAAGCGGAAGTCCGCCTCGCTTCCGAGCACGCTGCGGTACCAGTCGGCGTTTTCGGGGGTGGTGAGGACTGTGACGGACTTGAGGTCGAGCATTCCCATCAACCTATCTCCTTTCCGCTCTCCCCTCCACCTGCCCACTACCGTATAAAGAATCCAAACGCAGGGCAACTTGGGTTGGAATTTCTACGGTGAGGGCATTCCATGGTGCGCACCATGAGAGACTGTTCCCAGGTTCTGTCTTTTCGTGGGAAGGGCGGGAAGCGGAGATGACACGGGATAGCCGCAGCGTCAACAACGACCTCAAGATCAGGGTGAGCCGCACGCTGAAAAGCGACGTGGGCGCCATCGCCAAGGCGTCGGGATGCAGCGTCAACGCATGCGTGGAGACGCTCCTCCTCTTGCTCAAGAGCGCCTACGAGCAGGGGGAGGATGCCAAGATCGTCCACCGCATGCTCGAGTTGAAGAGCGCCAAGGTGATGCAGGTCGAAAACCTCAGCGCCAAGCCCGAGCGCGCAGAGCTCCACTTGAAGCTCTGCAGCGGGGCGCTCTCCTTCGTGAGCCTGCTCAAGGAGCGCTACCCGGCCGTGTGCGGCAGCGCAACCGAGGCGATCGACCTGAGCCTGCGCTACTGGCAGGCCCTCTGCGCAGACGGCAGGCACCTCTCCTATGTGGTGGCCCGGGTGCGCGGCATGAGGGGCGGCGCGCGCCGCTAGGGCCCGCCTTGCGAAAAAGCGGCTTCACCTGCGGGCGAAGAGGGGAACTCGGATACCCATGGGTACTCAAATACCCATGGGCAATGTGCCGGCGGGCCGCGCCATCCAGGCCGCTGAGGGAATACGCTTGCGCTCCGGATCAAACCCGATCGTATGGAGGAGCGATGTCACACAGGATCCCGCCGGCACCCGGCCCTGGAGAAGCCCCGGTGTTCGAGAAGCGCATGGACGAGCTGAGGGAGCAGCTCGAGCAGGGGAGGGGCGGCCGTCCCCGCTGGAGGGAGCGTCCGCAAGGGCAGCCCCCGGGGATGCAGGCCCCGGCGCAAGCCCAGGCTCAAGCCCGGGCAGGCGCAGGCGAGCCCTTCGCCGGCCCCTCCCCAGCCGACGAGATGGCGGGGAGCGTGGCGTCGCCCCCGCGCGGGCCTGTTCCCGTGCAACCGGAGAACTGGGAGGAGCCCTACGTCAGGCCACCGCGCCGTCGTCCCTCCCGCAGGAGACCCGAACGCGAGGAGCGGCCCCATGCACCCGGGATGGGGAGGCTCGTCGCCGTGTCCGCTGCCGTGTCCTTCGCCGTCTCTGCCGTTGTGTGCCTGGTGATGGGCGGGGGTGATGGCGGGACGCTGGTCTCCCTCGCAGGTGGGATGGGGTGGTCTCTGTGAGCGCGCGGGGCCACGGGGATGCCAAGGGCTCTGCCGGCTTCGTGCTCGCCCGCTATGCCGAGGCGAGCTTCCAGAACAGGGACCGCCTCGTTTCCATGATGTTGCAGGACAGGGGCGTCTTGAGGCTCGTCTCTGCGCCGCACGGATACGGGAAGAGCGTTCTTGCCTACGAGTATGCGCAGCGCATGTTCGGCAACGGGCAGGTGGTCTGGCTCGACGGCTCGTCCCCGGAGTTCCTCCAGGCGCTCGACAGAGGCTCTGTGATCCCCCAGGGAGCCGGAGAGCTCGAGGCAGGGGGCCTCTTGATTCTCGATGATTTGCCGCCGCTCGACGAAAAGCGCATGAAAACCTGCTCTGAGGGGATCGACATGCTCCTCTACCGGGGTGTCGAGGTGGTTGTGACCACCCTCCCCTCCTGTGACTTTCTCCGCGGCATGCAGCCCGACCGCGTGCTCGTGGGGGCAGGCGACCTCCTCGTGACAGAGCGCGACATCCGCTCGAACGCGTTTGAGAAGACCGAGGTCGAGCGCCAGGGGATGCTCGAGCGCTGGGCCAGCGCCTCGGCGGGGCTCTTCGGCACGGCTCCCTGTTCGGTGTGGGATCCCGGGCCCGGCAAGGCGCTCGGCTATCTCACGGGCTTCTTCGAGGAGAAGCTTCCGTTCGAGCTCTTCAGGGCCGCCTTCGCCATGATCTTGCTGGGAAAGGGCAGCTTCTCCGAGCTCGAGCGGATCGGGATCCCGCTGCGCCCGGAGATCGAGCTGATGATGGTCAAGGACTACGTGTTCCTCGGGATCGACTCCGTCCAGCGAGAGTTCTGCGTGGGGAGGGTCCGCCTCGAAGACCTGCATATCGCCATCGCCGCCGCCGGCAGGGGAGAGGGCCTCTTTCGCGGGGGCTGCCCCCTCCACGAGAGGGTGCTGGGCCTTCTGCTGGAGAAGGGCGATACAGAGCGGGCCGGGAGGGTCATGGACGTCTTCTGCGCAGACGACCACTGC
>SFLO01000194.1 GCA_004553405.1 Coriobacteriaceae bacterium | reverse complement strand
TGTCGCAGCGGGGCGCTACAATGGGCGGGCAGAATTCGAGAAGGAGTTGAGCATGGCAGAGCAGTTTGGGTTTCCCACAGAGGAAGAGGCGGCGCGCGTCGAGGAGCTGAGGGCCCTCATCAACCAGGCGCGCCACGACTACTACGTCAACGATGCCCCCACGCTCTCTGATGCCGCGTACGACTCGCTCGAGCGCGAGCTGCGCGATCTCGAGGAGCGCTTTCCCCTGCTGGCGACGGACGATTCCCCCACCTGCACGGTAGGCGGCTCGGCAAGCTCGTCCTTTGCCAGCGTCGAGCACGCGGTGCGCATGTACTCGCTCGACAACGCCATGGACCTCGACGAGCTCGATGCCTGGCTGCAGCGCACGCGCGAGGCCGCCGGCAGACCCCTGCGCTACTGCTGCGAGCTCAAGATCGACGGCTCCTCCATCGCGCTCACCTACCACCACGGCGTTCTCACCCGCGCAGCCACCCGCGGCGACGGCACCACGGGCGAAGACGTCACGGAGAACATCCGCCAGGTGGCAGATGTCCCGGCAGAGCTCGAGCCCATCTGCGGCGCGTGGGCCTTCGACAAACCCATCGAGCTGCGCGGCGAGGTCTTCATGCCGCGCTCCAGCTTCCGGCAGCTCAACGCCCAGATCGCGCGCGAGAACGACGCCATCAAGGAACGCAACGCCCAGATCGAGCTGGGTGAGATATCGGGCCGCCGTGCCGCGCTCAAGAAGCCCTTCGCCAACTGCCGCAACGCCGCCGCCGGCTCGCTGCGCCAGAAAGACGCCTCCATCACGGCCGAGCGCGGGCTGTCGACCTTTGTCTACGCCGTCGCAGACGCTGCCCAGCTGCCCGTCTCGAGCCAGCACGAGCTGCTCGGCTGGCTGCGCGACGCCGGCTTTTCCGTCAACCCCAACATCCGCACGGTGGACACAGAGGAGGAGGTGCGCGCCTTCTGCCAGCATGCGCTCGAGCTGCGCGACAGCCTGGGCTATGACATCGACGGCGTGGTCGTCAAGGTCGACGAATTCGCCCTCCAAGCCGAGCTGGGCTTCACCGCAAAGGCGCCGCGCTGGGCGATCGCCTTCAAGTTCCCGCCCGAGGAGAAGACCACCATCCTGCGCAGCGTGGCCGTGCAGGTGGGGCGCACCGGCGCGTGCACACCCGTGGCGGAGTTCGACCCGACGGTGGTCGACGGCAGCGTCGTCTCGCGCGCCACGCTGCACAACTACGACGAGCTCGCGCGCAAGGATGTGCGCATCGGCGACACGATCATCATCCACAAGGCCGGCGACGTGATCCCCGAGGTCGTCGGTGCCATCCCGGAGCTGCGCCCCGCCGGCGCGCTGCCGGTGCAGGCGCCCACTGCCTGCCCCAGCTGCGGCAGCCCCCTGCACAGGGACGGCGCCTTCCTGCGCTGCGAGAGCGCGGAGTGCCCCGCCCAGGCCGCCGAGCGCCTGGAGCACTGGGTGAGCCGCGGCGCGCTCGACATCGACGGCATGGGTCCCAAGGTCATCGAGGCCCTGGCGGCGGCCGGCAAGCTGCGCGACGTGGTCGATTACTATGCGCTGCGCGAGGACGAGCTCGCCCAGCTCAAGCGCGGCGAGGAAACGAATGCGGACGGCTCCGAGCGCGTGCTCGGCGCGAAGAACGCGGCCAAGATCATCGCGCAGATCAACGCGAGCAAGGAGCAGCCCTTCAGCAGTGTGCTCTTCGGGCTGGGCATCCGCAACATCGGCAAGACCACTGCAGAGGCGCTTGCCAAGGCCTTCGGCAGCATCGACGCGCTGATGGAGACGGGGGTCGACGCGCTGTGCCAGGTGGACGGCATCGGCGAGGTCGTGGCGCAAAGCGTGGTCGACTTCTTCGCTGTGGATGCAAACCGCCAGCTGGTGGAGCGCCTGCGCCAGGCCGGTCTGCAGATGGAGGCGGACCTGAGCGATGCCAAGCCGCAGACGCTGGCGGGGCTCACCTTCGTGCTCACCGGCAGCTTGGAGCGCTACGACCGCACCACGGCAGAGGGCCTGCTCAAGGAGTACGGCGCCAAGTGCAGCGGTTCTGTGAGCAAGAAGACGAGTTACGTGGTGGCAGGCCCCGGCGCGGGCAGCAAGCTGGCCAAGGCGCAGAGCCTGGGCGTGCCCGTGCTCGACGAGGAGGCGCTGGTCGCCATTATCGAGACCGGGCAGCTGCCGGCAGAGTAGGGGCTGGCCGCGCGGCTGAGCGCAGAGCTGCGTAGTTTGCGGAGTCCGCACGCAAACGGCGAGCGGGCCCTTGCGGGGGTGCCGGAAGGGCGCTCCTACAAGGGCCCGCTGTTCGTGCGGGAGAAGTGCGGCGGCAGGGTGGCGATGCCGGATTAGGCGTCGATGACCCAGCGCTCGAGGATGAGCAGGGTCTGCTCTTGGGTGGTGGAGACGGAGCCGGATTCAGAGCGGAAGCGCCCGGGGCCGACCTCGTTGACCACGGTCTGGGACAGGCGCCAGCCCATCTCGCCGTAGAGGTTGAGCAGCTCCTCGA
>SFLO01000005.1 GCA_004553405.1 Coriobacteriaceae bacterium | reverse complement strand
GGGACTGAGAACTCTACGCCTGCCACGGGCGCCGGTCAAGGGGGACCGGGGATCTTTTCCAGAATCCGTCGCCACAGCGGTTCTGACCAAATGGCGCATGAATGCAGAGCGCCCCTCCTCGTGTGAGAGGAGGGGCGCTCGTTACGATCCTATTCGAGGGTTAGAGCACCCTCACGCTGCAGGACAGCCTAGCTGAAGATCTAGCGC
Organism: Coriobacteriaceae bacterium; assembly: GCA_004553405.1. Taxonomy (GTDB): domain Bacteria; phylum Actinomycetota; class Coriobacteriia; order Coriobacteriales; family QAMH01; genus W2P13-069. Next base: position 13,884 of record SFLO01000005.1, on the reverse strand, counting down.
GGATAGGCCGGCTTGGGCTCGGGGGTGCCCTCGCCCATGTTCAGAGCCCACTTCAGCTTGGTAGCGATGGGGGTCTTGGGATCGGCCTCGGGGACGCTGATGTCATCGAAGTCAGCAGCGTTGACAACCTCGAAGTAGGTGGCGCCGGGCTTCCAGTAGGTGCAGAACTCATCATGGATGTCGCCTGCCTGGTTGTAATAGCGCTCCTCACCTGCATAGAGCTTGCGGTCTGCGGAGTAGATGATCATGAAGCGGAACAGGAGGCCGGAGCACAGCACCATGATGGGTGCGACGTACTCGCCCAGGACGCTGCCGCCCATGGCAAGGCCGTAGGCGTTGAAGCAGACGGGGACGACCAGGCCGAGGATGAGCATGCCGCCCCAGAAGATGGGTGCCCAAGAGCCGCGAACCCACTTGTCCGCAACCTTCTTGGCGTCGGTGGAAGCGGGTGCGCAGAACATCAGCAGGACGTAGAGCAGCAGGCAGATGATCTCGGCGATGGCCAGGACCAGGTCGGCCACGTGCAGGAACTCGACAACCTCATGCATGTTGGCAGTCCACTCGGCGGTGCCCAGGAAGGCGCCGGCCTGGAGCCACTCGGCAGGCAGGGGGAAGTGACCGAAGAGCAGTGCGTCCATGCAGGCACCGGTGGACAGTGCGGAGATGGTGAACAGCATGGGCAGTGCCGGGGTGTTCCAGAAGGCCTTGGCCTTCAGGGAGCTCAGCATAGTGCCAGTGTAGACCATGACGCAAATGCCGAAGAAGCCAGCCAGGCCCAGGCAGAGCTTAGCAAAGCCCTCATAGGGGATGCACGGCAGGAAGTTGAACCAGGTGATCTCCCAGATGAGGAAGAGAGCTGCGAAGACGCAGGAGAGAACCAGCACCACAGCGCCCCACTTGATGACGGAGGTCTTAGTGACGAAGGCTCGCTCGAATACGATTGGCTGTCCCAGCTCGTAAACCAGCAGGGCAACGCCGATGCAGATGATGATGATGGCCCAAAGCAGGACCCAGACCAGGGAACCGGAGGTCACAAGGGACGGCTCCAGGAACAGGCCGATGACGGCTGCAAAGCACAGCATGCCGCCACCGAGGCCGCCCAGATACAGGTAGGTTGCAAGTTCCCAACCCCAAAACTGCTTCATTAGGACCTCCTTCCAGTGTCTCGGATGTAGTAGATCTGCGGGTCAGTACCCAGCTCGGGGAAGATACGCTCGCAGTAGTTGCTGTTGACGAGCTTTGCTGCCTCGGAGTTCGGATCGTCGAGGTCGCCGAAGATACGAGCCTTCTGATGGCAGGTCTGCACGCAGTGGGTCTGGAAGCCGGCGCGGGTGCGGTCCTTGCAGAAGGTGCACTTGCGGATCCAGCCCTCCTTCTTGTTGTAGTCGCGGGCGCCGTAGGGGCATGCGTTGGCGCACACCTTGCAGCCCATGCACTGAGTGGGCTCAACCCAGACGATGCCGTCTGCGTCCTGGCGGGATGCGCCGGTGGGGCAGGCGGGAACGCATGCGGGCTTTGCGCAGTGCATGCAGATCAGCGGGGTGAAGTTCAGGTGGACGTTGGGCCACTCGCCAACAGCACCTTCGGAGACAACCGGGTTGTAGATGATGTCGACGGGAAGCTCGTTCCAGGTGCGGCATGCGATGGTGCAGGAGTGGCAGCCAATGCAGCGACGCGTGTCCATGATCATTGCGTAGCGGGTCATGTTAGGCCTCCTCTCCTTCCTCGACAGCCTCCTCGGCGGCCTCCACATAGGGGGTGCCGTCGGCGTTAACGCGCAGGGTGGGATCCTGCATGCTGTAGTAAGCGCCGGTCTTGCCATCAACCAGCAGGTTGAGGCCGGCGTCGTACTTGCGCATGGTCATGAGCTCGTAGTAGGCACCGTTGCTGATGACCCAGCCGGAGTTGGCATCGTAGGTGTAGCCATAGGGCAGGTTCTTGATCTTCTCAGCGCGGGCGAGGGTGTACTCGTCCAGGGTGACCTCCTGAGCGGGATCCTGCATGCTGTAGAACTTGCCGGTCTCCTGGTCGACCAGGACGTTGAGGGCAGAGTCGTACTTGCGCAGGGTGTAGCGCTCGTAATAGGAGCTGGTGGCCTCGTCGATCAACCAGCCGCTGGCATCCAGGTAGAAGCCGGTGCTGGGCTCGACGACCTTCTGGCGGAAGTAGTCGTACTTCAGGCCCTCGGGGACCTCGACAGGTGCTGCAGGAGTGGCAACCTGGGCGCCGCTGAAGTCGTAGAAGACGTCGTTGGCCTCGTCGACCAGGTAGTTCACGCCGTCGAGAGCGAGGTAGCGGTAGCCGGTGCCGTACTGGTAGTAGGCGCCGTTGTCCTTGCCGATCATCCAGCCAGAGGCAGCGTCGAAGTACTGGGTCTTCTCGGCGTTCCATGCCTTGCGGGTCTTGTAGTCCCACTCGAGGCCAGCGGGAACCTCGAAGTCGGGCTGGGCGAAGATGGGCTCGTTGAAGGGAAGCGCGCGGGGCGGGTTCTTCACGTAATCCCAGTCGATGCCGGGCTCGCGACGGTTGCCGGGGATGGAGTACAGGGAGTCCTCATAGGTGAACTCGTGGTCCATCTCGGTGCACTTGTAGACCTTGCAGAGCAGGCCGCGGTTGGCCCAGCAGCCGGTCATGGGGCAGCAGTCCTCGTCGTCGACGGAGGTCAGCATGTTGGTGTTGGACTCCATGCAGCCGAAGGGCTGGAAACCCTCATGGGAGCGCTCGGGGAACCACCAGCCGCGCTGGGTGTAGATCACGCGGGGATCCAGGCTGGGCTCGACGTTTGCGCGCTGCTTGATGCGGCCTCGGCGAGTCTCGATCCAGCACCAGTCGTTGGCCTTGATGCCCAGCTTCTTGGCGGTATCCGGGTGGATGGTGAAGTGGGGATCGGGGATAACGAAGCGGAAGATGGGGTTGTTGAAGTGCTCGGAATGGCAGTAGGGCATGAAGCCGCCGCCGGTGGTGAGCACCAGGGGGAACTCCTCGGCAACCTCGGGATGCTCGATCTCGTTCTCAGAGGGCTCGAGGTAGACGGGCAGGCCGGGAAGACCCAGCTCCTCCAGGACGGAGGACTTGAGCTCAACCTTGCCGGATGCAGTGCAGAAGTAGCCGCGCTTGAGGTGCTTGGCCTGCTGCAGAGGCGGGTAGTACATGCGGAAGCGCTCGACGAAGTCGTCGTAGCTGGTGATGGGAAGGTTCAGCGGCTTGAGAACATCGAAGAACTCGTCCTCGAGGCGCTCGTTGGGCCAGAACTTCTTCTCATCCTGGCCGCATGCCAGGCCGAGGTCACGCCAGATGTTGTAGTCGGTCTTGCGCTCGTAGGCGGGCTCGACGCCGCGCTGGTGGCAGACGATGGAGTCCGTGACACCGTAGTTGGTGTGGATGACGGGGCGCTCGATAGCACCGGCAACGGGCAGGACGTAGTCTGCCTGCAGGGCGGTGGGGGTCATGACGTACTCGAGCACGACCAGGAACTCGACCTGCTTGGTTGCCTCGTAGGTCATCTTGGCGTCGCCGTAGGAGCTCAGCGGGTTGGAGCCGGAGACGAAGAGGGCGCGGATCTTGTAGGGCACACCGGTGAGAATGGCCTTGAAGATGGACGGGCCGTGGGCCTCGCACATCCACTCGGCGGTGAATGCCTTGCCCCACTTCTCCTTGGAGATGCCAGCCAGGCGGTCATAGCCGGGGAAGGTGGTCAGCGGGAACTTGTCTGCGCCGATCTGCTTGGACTTGACCTCCTCGGGGAGCTCCTCGTTGAACTCGAGCTCGTAGTCGGTCACGTAGGCAGCGGGACCGGGCATGCCGTCGCCACCGGGAACGTCGAGGTTGCCGGTGATGGCGCGCAGGATCTGGCGGGCATGGGAGCCGGCGCCAGAGGTCTTGCCCAGCTGGTCCCACGTGCAGCCCCACTGGATGTTGCCGGGGGTGTTGGTGGCGTACATGCGGGCGGCCTGGCGGATCAGCTCGGGGTCGAGCCAGGTCTTCTCGGCGGCCCACTCGGGATCGTACTGGTCGATGTGGTCGACCAGCTCGTCGAAGCCGATGCACCACTCGTCAACGAAGTCCATATCGTAGATGTACTCGTTGCAGATGACGTTGATCATGGCCAGCGCCAGAGCGGTGTCGGAACCCGGGCGCAGCGGGAGCCACAGGTCTGCATGAGCTGCGGTCTCGGTGTAGCGGGGGTCGACGACGATGATCTTCATGCCGGTCTGCCTCTGAAGATCGAAGTAGCCGTGGGCTGCGGGCAGGTTGGCGGCACCGGGGTTGAAACCCCACAGGATGACGCACTTGGAACCGCCCAGGTCGGTCTCGAAGGGAGACCAGCCGGCCACTGCGGTCTCCACCATGAAGGTGGGAACCCAGCAGAGCAGGGAGTTGTGGCACACGTTGGGGGTGCCGAAGAGGTTCATGAAGCGGCGGCGTGCCCAGTCGTCGGTACGAAGGGTACCGGCGATGGCAGCCACGGCCTCTGCGCCGCTCTCTGCCTTGATGGTGTTGATCTTGTCGGCAATCTCGGTGAGAGCCTGGTCCCAAGAGACGCGCTCCCACTTGTTCTCGCCCTTCTTGCCCGCGCGCTTGAGCGGGTAGTTGATGCGAGTCGGGGCATCGTAGAAAGTCATTGCCTGGTTGCCACGTGCGCACAGACCACCGGCGTTGGACGTGTTGGGATCGCCCTCGGTGTACAGCAGCTCGCCATCCTTAACGTAGGCGAGAACGCCGCAGTTGTGGTGGCAGAAGTAGCAACAGGTTTTCCTGACCTCGACACCCTCCATCTGAAGGACTTCGAGTTTCCTGTCTGTCACTTGCTCCTCCTTTTCCTTCTTCTCTCTCAGCATCTTGCAAACACCGGACGGGCCGATGCTCACTTGCAAGTATCGCGCGCTCCCTCCAAGCCCTCTCTCTTCCCAAATAGAAACAGGGCGCAGAGATACCGCTGCCACGATAGTCCAACCTATAATGAACCAAATCCATACCTCCCTCAACAAAAATCCTTCCGTCGAGAACACGCAGATAGGTCAATGGTTTATGTTTTTTGAAGGATAGATTTGCCGTCGGAACCAGCGGTGGCGGAGCGGGACGATCGGCGCCGTGAGGCAAAGAGGGCGACCCCACTCGGAAGCGGGGCCGCCCTGTGCTGCGCGGATGGGTGGAGCGCCGTGCGCGCTGCCCTGTTGGGAGCGGCTACTCCTCTGTGATATGGGCCTTCTCGAGGAGGTCCTTGTTGGCCACGTAGCGCCTTGCCGCCATCTCGAGGCCCTTGAGCTGCTCTTCCTCGCCTGCCTCGCGCAGGTTGTCGAGCATGAGCTTGCCGCGGTTGTTGGACATGAGGTTGGCGACGTAGAGGACGTCGTCCTCCGTGGCCTCGAGCCCGTAGTGGCGCGCCCAGGCGTCGAGCACGAATCCCTGGACGAGCATCTCGCGGACCTGCAGCATCAGCATCATGTTGAACTGCTGCTTGTCCATGCCCTGGGCGGCCAGCAGGCCGTCGAGGTCGGTGCCCTGGGCTTTCGCCTGCTCCTCGTAGGTGCGCAGGATGTCGTCGCGCGTGGACTCGTACCAGACGTCGTCGATGCTGCCCTTGAAGCGGGTGGCCAGCTCGCGGACCGCGCGGTCCATGAGCTCGCCCTCGGCCGCCTTGGCGGCCTCCTGCTCGAGCTGTTTGCGAGTGCGGTTGCGGAAGGTCTCAACGTCCTTGCACAGCATGATGTGCTTGGAGACCCACTCGTCGGTGAGCTCGGGCTCGGCCTCCTTCAAGACGGCGAGCACCGCGACCTCGGCGTGGAATGAGCGCTCCTTGGCGTCTGGGTCGTCGAAGTCGGGGGCGTCGAAGTCGAAGGACTTGGACTCGCCCACCTTCATGCCCACGACGTTGCGGTCGAAGCCGATGGGCATGTAACCCTGGCCCAGCGAGTAGACCTGCTTGTCGCTGCACAGGCCCTTCACCTCCTCGCCGTCCTTGTCGACGTGGATGGAGATCTCGATGGTGTCCTTGGGGCCGGCGACCTGGCGCTTGGTGGGGACGTAGTCCTTGGAGGCGCCCTCCATGATGGCCTTGATGCGGTCCTCGAGGATCTCGTCTGTCACGACATAGACGGGGCGGGTGATGCTGACGGGCTCGTAGCTGTCGAGGTGGTATTCGGGGACGGGCGGGAGCTTGCGCTTGGGTGTGTCTGCCATGGCGCCTGCCTAGAGGGACTCGAGCTTGTCTGCGATGCCGGCGTACCAGCTGTTGTCGATGTCCTCGACGTTGCCGGCGTCGACCTTGGCGGTGACCTGGGGCTCCATGGGGATGCGTGCCCAGGCATCGATGTGCTTCTCCTTGGCGATGTACTCGACTTCGGACTTGCCGAAGATCTCGTGCTTCTCGCTGCAGTTGGGGCACTCGTAGTAGGACATGTTCTCGACGAGGCCCAAAACGGGGACCTTCATGCTGGCGCACATGCGGATGCACTTCTCGACGATCATGTTCACCAGGACCTGCGGCGAGGAGACCACGATGGCGCCCGCGATGGGGAACTGCTGGAAGACGGTCATGGGGATGTCGCCGGTGCCCGGGGGCATGTCGATGAGCAGGTAGTCGAGCTCGCCCCAGTTGATGTCGCTGTAGAACTGGGTCAGCACGCCGTTGAGGACGGGGCCGCGCCACAGGAAGGGCGTCGCCTCGTCTGCGGTGAGCATGTTGGTAGAGACGATCTTGATGCCGGTCTTGGTGACGGCGGGCAGGAGCATGCCATCCTCGTCAACCTGCGGGGCGCTGTGCACGCCGAAGGAGCGGGGAATGGACGGACCCGTGATGTCGCCGTCGAGGATGCCGACCTTCTTGCCGCGGCGGTTGAGTTCGCAGGCCAGCAGAGCGGTGGTGAGGGACTTGCCCACGCCGCCCTTGCCGCTTGCGATTGCGATGATCTTGTCGATCTTGGTGCCCTCGTGCTGCTTGAGGGCCTGGGGCTCCTTGCGCTCGCCGCAGGAAGAGTCCCCGCAGGAGCCGCAGCTTCCACTGCATCCAGCCATGATGTTTCCTCCAATGTTCGAAACGGCGGGCAAGGCCCGCCGACACTCGGTCTCGTTCGTCCCTTATAACCCAAAGCCCCTGGCGCTTGGGTGACAAGACGGTGACTTATGGCCGTCCCACCCTGCGCCAGGGGCCCTGAAGACGCGATTACTTGTCCAGCCCGCCGTCCTTCATCATCTTGGCGAGCGCCTTCATGTCCACGCCCTCCATGCCGGGCACGCCCATGTTGCGCCCGAAGAGGCCCTTGCGCTTCTTGCCCTTCTTGCCCTTGGTCATCTGCTCTGCCTGCTTCGCCTTGGCCGTGAGCTTCTTGACCATCTTGCGGGTCTCGTTGAACTTCTTGATGACCTGGTTGACCTCGGTGACGCTGAGGCCGCAGCCGCGGGCGATGCGCGCGCGCCTGCTGCCGTTGAGGACCTGGGGCTTCTGGCGCTCCTCGGGGGTCATGGAGTTGATGATGGCCTCGACGCGGTCGAGCTCGCCTTCGTCGATGCGGCCCTCGGCTTGGGCCTTGGCGCCGCCGGGCAGGGCCTCGACGAGCTTGTTCAGGCCGCCCATCTTGCGGGTCTGGCCGATGACGGTGTAGAAGTCCTCGAAGGTGAACTCGGCCTTGGCGAGGCGCTCTGCCTCCTCTGCGGCGATCTGCTGCTCTTGGACCTCGACGGCCTTCTCGATGACCGAGAGGACGTCGCCCATGCCCAAGATGCGCCCTGCCATGCGGCTGGGGTGGAAGACCTCGAGGGAGTCCGGCTTCTCTCCCGCGCTGATGAAGGCGATGGGCTTGCCGGTGACCTCGCGGATGGAGAGCGCGCCGCCGCCGCGGGCATCGCCGTCCATCTTCGACATGATGACCCCGTCGAAGTCGACCTTCTCTGCAAAGGCCGCTGCCGTGGTGACGGCGTCCTGGCCGGTCATGGCGTCGACCACCAAGAAGATGTAGTCGGGCTTGACCGCGTCGCGGATCGCCACGGCCTCCTCCATCATGGCCTCGTCCACATGCAGGCGGCCGGCGGTGTCGACGATGACGACGTCGCGCAGGTTGTCGATGGCGTCGCGGACAGCGCCCTTGGCGATGGCCACCGGGTCTGCGCCGTCGCCGCGGAAGACGCGCACGCCCTGCTCGTCGCCGAGGGTCTGCAGCTGGTCTGCAGCCGCCGGGCGGTAGACGTCGCAGGCGGCGAGCAGCGGGGTGTGGCCCATCTTGGTGAGGCGGTAGGCGAGCTTGGCGCTCGCGGTCGTCTTGCCGGAGCCCTGCAGGCCCACCATCATGATGACGCCGGGGATGCGGCTGCCGAAGTCGAGGCGCACGGTCTCGCCGCCCAACAGGGCGGTGAGCTCGTCGTTGACGACCTTGACGACGTTTTGGGCCGGGGTCAGGCTGTCCATGACGTCGGCCGCGAGGCAGCGCTCCTTGGTGCGCTTGACGAAGCCCTTCACCACCTTGTAGTTGACGTCTGCCTCGAGCAGCGCCATGCGGATCTCCTTCATGGCGGCGTCGATGTCGGCCTCTGTCAGGCGGCCCTTGCTCTTGAGGCCGCCGAAGACGCCCTGGAGCTTTGCGGAAAGGTTCTCGAACATTGGTCTTCCTCGTGTGTCGGGGGGGGTTCTTACTGGGCCTTGCGCATCTCGCCGAAGAGCGCCTCTGCGAAGGCATGCGCGTCGAAGGCCTGGAGGTCCTCGATCGACTCGCCCACGCCCATGCGCAGGATGGGCAGCTGCAGCTCGTGCGAGACGGCGACGGCGATGCCGCCCTTGGCGGTGCCGTCCATCTTGGTCATGACCACGCCGTCCAAGCCCAGCGCGCGATCGAACTCACGCGCCTGCTGCAGGCCGTTTTGGCCGGTGGTGGCGTCGATGACGAGCACGACGCGCACGGGCATGGCCGCGCGCTTGCGGGTGACGGAGACGACCTTCTCGAGCTCGCGCATGAGGTCGGCGCTGGTGTGCAGGCGGCCGGAGGTGTCGATGAGCACGAGGTCGCTGCCCAGGGCCTCTGCGCGCTCTAGGACGTCGTAGCACACGGATGCCGGGTCTGCGCCGCGCTCGCGCTTGACCACCTCGACGCCGCTGCGCTCTCCCCAGACGTCGAGCTGCTCGATCGCCGCTGCGCGGAAGGTGTCCGCGCTGCCGATGAGTGCCCTGCGCCCCTGGGCGAGGCCCTGGTTGGCCAGCTTTCCCACGGTGGTCGTCTTGCCGGCGCCGTTGATGCCCACAAAGAGCACGCAGACGGGGCTTTCCTCGAAGAGGTCTTGCTCGGGCTGGGCGAACAGGCCCTCGATGGTCTCGGCCAGCAGGTCCAAGACCGCGTAGGCGTCTGGCAGGGCCTTGCGCGTCGCGGTGTCCCTCAGGCGCTCCACGATCTCTGACGCTGCCTGGGCGCCCATGTCTGCGAGGATCAGGGTCTCCTCGAGCTCGTCCCAGAAGTCGTCGTCGACTTCCGGTCCGCGCTTGAACAGGATGTTCATGCTCTCGGTCAGGCTCTGGCGGGCCCGCGCGAGGCGCTCTCTCAATGACATAGGGATCCTCCTCCCCTATCGCTGTGACACTACTGGGCGCCGGTGAAGGACTCCACGTCCCTGGCGCCGCCCGACCCGCCAACGCTGCGTATGGCCTGGTCGAGCTTCTGGCTGACGAGCTTGGACACACCGTCGCTGCGCATGGAGACGCCGTAGAGAAGGTCCGCCATCTCCATGGTGCGGCGCTGGTGGCTGATCATGATGATCTGCGTGCCGCCGCGGATGGTGTCGAGGTAGGACAGCAGCCTGCGCAGGTTGGTGTCGTCGAGCGCGGCCTCCACCTCGTCGAGGATGTAGAAGGGCGTGTTGTTGACCCTGTACACCGCGAAGAGCAGCGCGAGGCTCACGAGGCTCTGCTCGCCACCGGACAGCAGGCTCTGTTTGCGCACCGCCTTGCCGCGGGGCTGGGCGTGGACCTCGACGCCGGTGGTCTCGGGGCTCTCCGGGTCGGTGAGCTCGAGATGGCCCTGGCCGCCGGGGAACAGCGCCTGGAAGATGTCTTGGAAGTTGGCGTTGACCTGGTTGAAGGTCTCCATGAAGCGGTTGCGCATCTTGCGGTCGATGGCGGCGACGATGCGGTCGAGCGCCTTGGCCGCGCCCTCGAGGTCCTCGACCTGGATGGCGATGAAGTCGCGCCTCTCCTTGAGCTTGCGGTACTCCTCCACGGCGACGGGGTTGACGTTGCCCAGGCCCTTGATGCGCTTGGCGAGCCTGTCGCGGCGCTGCTCGAGCTCGACCCTGTCTTCCGGCGCGGGGATCTCGAGCGCGATGTCGAGCAAGACGCCGTTCTCCTCGGTGATGACCTTGATGGCCTGCTCGACGCGCACCTCGAGCTTGGACTTCTCGATGCGCACCTGGACCAGGCCCTCGCTGGCGGCGTCGAGCTGCTCTTGCTGCTCTTGGGCCGCCTTGCGGGCCTCCTCGATGGTGTCGCGCAGGTCGCCCTGGCCCGCCTGCTCGATCTGGGCGCGGTCCCTGAGCATCTCGGCCTTCTCGCGGACGATGTCGCGCAGCTCCGTGAAGACCTGGTAGAGGGGCTCGACCCTCAAGCGCAGAATCTCGAGGTTGCGCTCGGTCTGGTGCGAGACCTCGAGCTGGCTTTCCAGCTTCTCGATGGTGCGGGTGCTCGACTCGCAGGTGGCGCGCAGGTGGCGCTCCCTCTCGCGCACGGTGGCGAGCTCGACTTGGAGCTTCTGGATGGCGGCGGAGGATTCGTTTTCCTCCTGGAAGAGCACGCCGCGGCGCTCCTTTGCCTGGGCGGCCTCCTCCTCGAGCTGGGACCTCTCCTGGGCGAGCTCCACCTTGCGCTGCTCGAGCTCCTGGATGCAGGCCCTGGTCTGCTCGGTTTCTTGGGCCACGCGTTCGCGGCGCAGGGCTATCTCGCTGCGCTCCTGCATGAGGCCGGTGATGCTCGCCTCGAGGCGGCCGGCCTCCTCGCGCAGGGAGTCTGCCTCGCCGGTGAGTTGGGCGATGGACTGCGAGAGCTCGAAGTCGTCTGCCTGGGCCACCTGCAGGCGGTCCTCTGCCTGGGCGAGTTCCTCAAGTGCGGCCTCGACTGCGGCCTCTGCAAGGGGCAGCTCGTCTCGCAGCGCGGCGATGCGGCGCTTGCGTGCCAAGACGCCCTCGGTGTCTGCAGAGGGCGCGCCGAAGCAGATCTTGCCGCTGGGCCACAGCACCGCCCCCTCGCGCGTGGCGTAGCGCACGCCGCAAGCGCCCCCGCGCGAGGCCTCGAGGGCCTGGGCGAGGCTGTCGACGAGGTAGACGTCGCCGAGCAGAACCTCGGCCACGTGGGCGAAGGCCGGGTCGAAGCTGAGGGAGTCGAGCAGGCGGGTGCCCACTCCCGGCTCGCCTGCCCCCGCGCCGTGCCCGGCGGCGGGGACGAGGGTGAGCTCGCCGCCCTCGAGCTTGCCCGCGGCCATGCGCTCGACGAGCTTGAGGGCGCTTTGGGCGTCTTGCGTGGCAAGGCCGAAGAGGTCCTCGCCCAGCAAGAGCTCGACGAGGTGCTCGAGTTCGGCGGGTGCGGTGATGAGCTCGCTCAGGGGAGCGAGGATGCCGTCTCCCTCAATGCGCTGCGAGACGGCCCAGCTCAGCAGGGGGCTGGCGTCGTCGAAGGCGCGATCGACCTCCTCGAGGCCTCGCAGCTCAGCCTTGAGCTGGGAGACCGCATCGTGCTTGTCGTTGAGTGCGCGGCGGGCATCGTCGACGAGCCTCACGCGCTTGTCGATGTCGCTCTTTGCGAGCAGGGACTCCTGCTGCAGCTGGGCGAGGCGCTCCTCGAGCTCCTCGATGCGGGCGCGACGCGCGCCCAGCGTGCCCTGGGTCGCGCCGAAGCTGTCGTCGATCTGCTGGCTGCGGCGGGCGAGGAGGCCGTCCTCGACATCGGCGGTGGAGAGGCTCTCGGCCGCCTTGAGCGCCTGCAGGGTGAGCTCGTCGTGCTGCTTTTCGCGGTTGCGCAGGGCGCCGTTGAGGCGGGCGAGCTCGATATCTGCCTCCTTGCGCTGCTTGCGCGTCGCCTCGACGGCGATGCTGGCCTGCGAGACCTGGTCTTGGACGGCCTTGAGGGAGGCCTCTGCCTCAACGTGCTCGGCCCCGGCGCGCTCCAGGCGCTCGCGGGCCTCTGCGAGTCCCTTGCCGCTCTGGTGGATGGACTGGCGCAGCTCGGAGAGGCGCGTGACCATGTTGCGGCCCTTCTCCTCGAGCAGCAGCATGCCGCTGTCGAGCTGGGCGAGGACCATCTGGCAGCGGCGGCGCTGCTCGGCGAGGTCGCCCACGAACAGGCCCTTCTCCTCGAGCAGGCGCTGGAGCTTCTCGAGCTCGCGCTTGCGCTCGTCGAGGCGGTAGCGGACCAGCTCCACGCCGGCGTCTGCCTCGCGCTCCCTGAGCTCGAGGGCCTCCCACTCGCCCTGGAGCCTGCGCAGGTCGTCAACGGCCAGCGTGAGGTTGAGCTCCTTGAGCTCGCCGGCGAGCTGCTCGTACTGCTTGGCACGGCTGGCCTGGCGCTCGAGGGGCTTGAGCTGGCGGTCGATCTCTGCGGCGATGTCGTTGACGCGCTCGAGCTCTGCGTCCATGTTGCGGAGCTTCTTGGCGGCGCGCTCTTTGCGTTTCTTGTGTTTGAGGATGCCCGCAGCCTCCTCCACCAGCACGCGGCGGTCCTCCGGGCGCGACTGCAGCAGCGACTGCAGGGCGCCCTGGGAGATGATGGAGTGGGTGTCGCGTCCCAGGCCGGAGTCGTTGAGGACGTCGAGGATGTCCATCAGGCGGCTGGGGCTGCCGTTGATGAGGTACTCGCTGTCGCCGCTGCGGTACATGCGGCGGGTGATGACGACCTCGTTGAAGTCGAGCGGAAGCGTGCCGTCGCTGTTGTCGAGCACGAGGTCGACCTCGGCTAGGCTCACGGCCTGGCGGGCGCTGCTGCCGGCGAAGATGACGTCTTCCATCGCCTGGCCGCGCAGCTGCTTGGCACTCTGCTCGCCGAGCACCCACAGCACGGCGTCGCTGACGTTCGACTTGCCCGAGCCGTTGGGGCCCACGACAACGGTCATCCCCGGCTCGAGCTTGAGCACGGAGCGGTCTGCGAAGGACTTGAACCCCTTGAGGACTAGCGATTTGAGATACACGTGCAACCCTTTGTCTGCAGGTGGGCATAACTGATTGATTTTATCACGGGGCCTTGCGCGGCCCTACTTGGAGACCCCCAGGGTCTCGAGCGCCTGCTGCGCGGCGGCAGCCTCCGCGGCCTTCTTGCTGTGGCCCTCTCCGGTGCCGATGAGCTCGTCGCCGCAGTAGACGGCCGCTTGGAAGACGCGGTCGTGAGGGGGCCCGATGATGTCCGTGATCCGGTAGGTGGGCTTGCGGCGGCGCGCCTGCAGGTACTCCTGCAGCGAGCTCTTGGGGCTTTCTGGCTCGGTGGCGATGTCGCGGCTGATGTGGGGCCCGAGCGTCCTCATCACCCACTCGCGGGCGATGTCGATGCCGCCGTCGAGGTAGAGCGCGGCGACGATGGCCTCGTAGACGTTTTCGAGGGCGCTGTGCAGGCCGCGGCCCTGCGTGCCGGCCTCCGAATCCCCAAAGATTATGCACTCGCCCAGGCCGAGCTCGCCGCACACCTGCGAGAGGCTCGCACCGCTCACCAAGCTCACCTTGATGCGGGTGAGGCCGCCTTCCTCGAGGTCGGGAAACATCCCGAAGACCTCCTCGGCGATGATCGCGCCGAGGATGCTGTCGCCCAAGAACTCGAGGCGCTCGTAGTTGTCCCCGCTCTTGGTGTGCTTGACATAGCTGGGGTGCGTGAGGGCCACCTGGAGCAGGCCCGGCACGCTGAACTCGCGGCCGATGATCTCTTGGGCGCGCTTG
>SFLO01000193.1 GCA_004553405.1 Coriobacteriaceae bacterium | reverse complement strand
CCTGGTGCTGCTGCAGCTGGAAAGCGACGCAGGCAGCGCGCTCATCTCCGTCGAGGACGAGGGGCCGGGCATCCCAGAGGAGCTGCGCGAGCGCGTGTTCGAGCGCTTCTTCCGCATCGACGCCAGCCGCTCGAGGGATACGGGCGGCACCGGCCTGGGCCTTGCCATCGTGAAGCACGTGGCAGAGTCGCAGGGCGGCAGCGTGGCGGTGGGGAAGTCGCATCTGGGCGGCGCCGCCTTCACGGTGAGGCTGCCCCTGCTGAGGCACCCTTAGGGCTTTGCAATTCTGTGACACAAGCTTGTCTGCTCTGTGACCGTCGCCTTTCCCTTCCTTTGCACAGGGGACGTTGAATAGGGAGTGCGCGCGAGAGGCGCGTGCAAACCGCACACACCTGTGAAAGGAAGAAGATGAAGCTCAAGAACATCATCAAGGCAACGGTGGGCGTGGCTGCAGCTGCGGCCCTGGCCCTGACCCTGGTTGGCTGCGGCGGCTCTGGCAGCGCCGGCAGCGGCGACCAGCAGAAGCCCGCCGAGCTTTCCGGCACCATCTCCACCAACGGCTCCACCTCCATGGAGAAGGTCATCGGCTCGCTTTCCGAGGCCTTCATGGCCGACAACAGCGGCGTCACCGTCACCTATGATGCAACCGGCTCCGGCACCGGCATCGAGTGCGCCTCCAACGGCTCTGCGGACCTTGGTCTGGCTTCCCGCGACCTCAAGCCCGAGGAGACCGGCCTGAAGACCGTCACCGTCGCCCTCGACGGCATCGCCGTGATCGTCAATGAGAACTGCGGCGTCGACGACCTCTCCCTCGATGAGGTCTCCAAGATCTTCACCGGCAAGATCAAGAACTGGTCTGAGCTTGGCGGCGCGAACAAGGAGATCGCCTGCATCGGCCGCGAGAACGGCTCCGGCACCCGCGACGGCTTCGAGTCCATTACCGGTACCGAGGACGCCTGCAAGCTCTCCCAGGAGCTGACCTCCACCGGCGCCGTCATCACCGCCGTCGCCAGCTCCGAAAACGCCATCGGCTACGCATCCCTCTCTGCAGTTGAGGGCCAGGCCGGCATCAAGGCCGTCACTATCGACGGCGTCGCCTGCTCCGAGGACACCGTCCTCGACGGCAGCTACAAGATCCAGCGTCCCTTCAACATCGTCGTCTCCGATTCCCAGCAGCCCTCTAAGCTGGTCCAGGCCTTCATCGACTTCTGCACCAGCGCAGACGCTGCGGACCTGATCCGCTCTGCAGGCGCCGTGCCCCTGGCATAAGAACCGCGCTTTCTCTCCCCGCCGGGAGCGTCCCCTCTGGGATGCTCCCGGCACGTCTTCTAGGAGCGTGACCCTATGAACTCAAAGACCAAGCCGGTAGAGGCCGTCTTCCACGGCGTCTTCCTCAGCTGCGGCCTGCTCTCGGTCGCCTTCGTGGTGGGGATCACGGCGTATCTCGTGATATCCGGCATGCCCGCCATCATGGAGGTGGGCCCCGTCGACTTCCTGCTGGGACAGGTATGGAACCCCGGCCAGGACCAGTACGGGATACTGCCCTTCATCCTCACCAGCGTCTACGGCACCCTGGGAGCTATGGTCGTGGGACTGCCACTGGGCCTGCTCACGGCGCTCTTCCTCTCCAAGTACGCCGGCAAGCGCTCGGGGCGCCTCATCCGCTCCGCCGTCGAGCTCTTGGCAGGCATCCCGTCGGTTGTCTACGGCCTGGTGGGCATGATCGTGCTCGTCCCGGCCATACAGGCACTCTTCGACCTCTCTTCCGGCGCAACCCTCCTGGCGGCGATCGTCGTGCTCACCATCATGATCCTGCCCTATATCGTCAACGTCTCGGCCACGGCACTCGATGCCGTGCCCAAGGAATACGAGGAGGGCTCGCTCGCCTTGGGTGCCACTGAGACAGAGACCTACTTCAAGGTCTCCATGCACGCCGCGCGCAGCGGCGTGGCAGCTGCGGTCATCCAGGGCGTGGGCCGCGCGCTGGGCGAGGCCATGGCCATCATCATGGTCGCCGGCAACGTCGCCAACATGCCCGAGATCTTCGGCTCCGTGCGCTTCCTCACCACGGCCATCGTGAGCGAGATGTCCTACGCCTCCTACGGCAGCCTCCAGCGAGACGCCCTCTTCTCCATCGGCCTGGTGCTCTTCGTGTTCATCATCCTCGTCAACATCGTCCTCAACATCATCGCCCGAAGGGAGGAGAAGTAGATGACGCCCCCTTATGCAGAGAGCGGCACGGCCCAGACGCCCGCCGAGGCGCTGGCAGACGCCACAGCCGAGCTGCAGCATGCAGCCGTCGACCTCCAGGCCAAGATGCCTGCGGGAAGGAAGATCAAGGACAGGCTGCTCAAGGGCCTGGTCTATGCCAGCGGCGTCGCGGTGTGCCTGGTGCTGCTCTTCATCATCGGCTACATCTTCATGCGCGGCGTGCCCGGCATCACCGGGGAGTTCCTCACCACCCAGAGCAGCTACGTGCACAACACCATCGGCATCCTGCCCAACATCCTCAACACGCTCTACAT
>SFLO01000192.1 GCA_004553405.1 Coriobacteriaceae bacterium | reverse complement strand
CTGCGCGGCCCGCTGCCCCAGCCCAGCGCCTGCAGGCTGTCTGCCGTCTCGAGGGAGTCCTCCATGCCCCAGCCCATGAGCACGCTCACCTGGCGGGCCGACGCGGCGACGTCTTCCTGCGCGGCCTTGCGGCTCAAGAAGCGCGGCAGCTCGGCGTTGCCCTCGCCGCCGGCAGCCGCTGTACAGGCGGCGTGTGCGGCGCTGCAGGCGCGCTGGGCGTCTGCCACCTGCCTGCCGCGGCGGAGGAACTGCGGTACCAGGCGCAGGACCATCGACACCATGAGGCTCACCACCGGGGCCACGCGGGAGCCGGCCATGAGGACCTGATCGCTGTTGAGCATTTTGTTGGCGTTGGAGAACCACAGCAGCACCGCCACGAGCATGGCGCCGGTGGTGAAGCCGTAGGCGAGCGCCTCTGCGTAGAAGGCGCGCGGCCCGATGCGAAAGAGCTCGGTGGATCCGGCTGCAGAGAACAGTGGGTTGGCTGCAGCGATGAGCAGCAGCAGGGGCAGCTGCCAGGCGAGCATCTTGGCCGTGCTCGCCGGGCCGCACAGCAGCAGGCTGTAGGCTGCGGCGGCGGCAAGCGACATGCCCGCGAGCACCGGGTGGGGCGCGGCCATGGTGAGCACCAGCACCCCTGCGATGTAGAGCAGGGGGATGGTGGGGTGGTAGAGCTCCCAGGCGCTGCGCGTCACGAGAGGTCATCTCCCATGTCGAGCGAATAGGCCCAGACGAGTTGCGCGCCGTCTTCCAGCTGGAACTTGCCGCACGACACCTGGGGGAAGACGCCGTCGACGCTGTACATCCAGCCGGAGAGCGCCCCACACTGCTTTTCTGCCAGGCCGTTGATGCTGCTCACGTAGGTGCTGTTGCCGCCGATGCTGGCGCCGCACGCCACCAGGGCGTCGTAGGCGGTAGAGCCGGCAGGCAGGCTCAGGCTGCGGCTGCCAAGCGAGGCATGCTCGTAGCCGCTGCCCGCGCGCGAGGCATCGATGCTGATGGTCACGGTGACGGTTGCGGGCTTGCTGTGGGAGGGCTGCTCTTCGGGTTTGGAAGGCGAGCCTACGCCGGCAGCGGGGGAGGAGGGGCTCTGCGCACTCCCCGAGCTGGTGTCGCCGCTGCCCGGGGTCTCATTGCCCGTGCTGGCGGCGTCTGCCCCGCTGCTTTGCTGGGATGCCTCTGTCCCTTCATCGGCAGCTTCGCCAGCGCTGTCCTGCGCACCGCCTTCTTGCTCGCCCTGCCCTGCCTCGAGCGGGGCGGTGGGTGCGTCTTCGGGCGAGGGAGCAAGCGCCGACGCGATCGCGAACAGGCCCAGGCCCAGCGCGAGCACGGCCGCGCACGCCGCGCCTGCGGCCCAGAGCCGGCACGCTGGCTTGGCCGCGGGAGGTTCCCCGGCGCTGCGGGGCGACTGCGGGGCGATGCGCTCGTCTGTGCTGTTGGGGTGCTCGTTGCTGCTCATGGGTCCTCTTGAGGTGGTTGAAGGTGAACCCGCATTATACGGCTCCCCGCGCGCCCCCGCCGCTGTCTGCCCGCGGCGCAACGGGGCAGCGCACCGTCTTTGCGCAGGAGCGTCTGTTGAAACTGTGAACCGTCCAAACTGCTGCTACACTGGGTAGGCATATGGCATCTGGGATAATCCGAGGGAGATAGATGCAAGAGCACATGGGAAAGAAGCGCAAGCGCGAGCTGCGCGAGGCGCTCAACCTCCGTGAGGAGCGCGACAAGCATGTCCGCAAGGCTGCACTCATCATCGGCGCTGGCGTGTTCGTATGCGCCCTCTACTTCTTCTGCTGCACGTTCAACATCGGCATCAACTTCACCAACCTGCTCTTCACCTTCATCCCCATGATCGCCCTGGTGGCGGGCCTCTTCTTTGGTGGCAACGACGTCAACAAGGCCAGCAAGGCCAACGACCAGTTCAAGCGCTACTGCGATGCCCACTCCATCACCAAGGAAGACCTCAAGGAATTCGAGTCGATGGCAGGCTAGCCTCTGCCGCTGCAGACCATGCTTGAACACACGGCCCCGCCTGCGCGGGGCTGTTTTCATGGTGCGTGGAACCAGAAATACACAGAATCTACATTTATCCTCAATCTCGATAAAAATATGTCTGGGGGGAGAGGAAAACGCCTGTGTGGAACAGGTCAACTTAGTGCAAAATGAGGGCATCTTCGCAATGAGGGCGCGGAGATGCCTTTCTGTCGAATCGGGCCCGTAGGGCTCGACGGAATGATTTGGAGAATCATATGGCACAGATGAACGTTAGCCGCAGGAGCTTCCTGGCGGCAAGCACCGCAGCAGCGGGCGCCATCGTCCTGGCCCTTGGTGGCTGCGGCGGCGGCGAGAAGAAGCAGGGCGCAGCTGAGGGCAAGGCTGTCGAGGGTGGTACCCTGACCGCAGCCATCGGCTACTCCACCTCCAACTCCTACACCCCCGTTGGCGTCAGCGCTGCAGCTGTCATGGCAGCTTACTGCCACACCTGCGAGGCTCTCTACGACCTCGACTACCACACCTACGAGGCCTACC
>SFLO01000191.1 GCA_004553405.1 Coriobacteriaceae bacterium | reverse complement strand
TCCACATAGTGCGTTACGGCCCCGCCCGCATCCACCACGCGGATGCTCAGCGCGTGCACGTCGAGCTCTCCTTGGTGGTCTGCGCAGTCGAGCGAGTAGATGCCGCGCACCTGGATGCTCGTGCCCGTGGTGGAGTATCCGCCCACGTTGGAGATGCGCGCGGCCATGTCGTCGTCTGCCCACACGCCGATGCAGCTGCCGTCTGCGCCCAGCACGTTGAGCCACTTGTGGCCCTCGCCGCCGCTCATGATGTCTCCCACGACCTCGCCGGTGAAGCTCACAGTGGCCTCGTTGAGGGCGCGGTTGGCCGCCGTCAGCACGCCCACGCGGGTGGCGACGACCACGTTGTCGGTCTCGTCTGCCTGCGGCTCCTCTTCCTCGAGCGCCTGGTAGCGGTTGGAGAGCGTGCCGATGTCGAGCACCGGCTCGTCTGCCAGCGCGGCGGCAGGGCACAGCAGACCCGCGGCAAGGGCTGCAGCGGCCGCAGCGGCGGCGATCATGCGCACAAAGCTCACGAGCGCCCCCTCTCCCACCACCAGCCGGCCTTGGGCTCGAGCGAGTGCACAACCTGCAGCACCATGGCAAAGACGGCGATGAACTCGAGGCGGCCCAGCAGCATCTCGATGATGTAGACCACTTCGAGGAAGACCGGCATGCCCGGCGACACGATACCTGCGGAAAGGCCGCCGTTGGAGGCGGCAGAGATCGACTCGAAGATCGCCGACAGGGCGTCGTAGCCGCAGATGATGCCGGCCACAGCCCCCACGGCGAAGGTGAGGATGTACATGAGGAAGATGGTCATGGCGCTCGATGCGAGGTCCGCCGTGAGCACCTTGCGGCCCATGTGGTAGTAGAAGGTGCGCGGCATGACGCGGTCTGGCACCAGGGCCTCGCGCAGGGTCTGGACCACCGTCTTGGCGCAGATGCCGATGCGGAAGGCCTTGATGCCGCCGGTGGTCGAAGACGACGAGCCGCCGATGATCATCCCGACGCCGATCATGAACAGCGCGCCGGAGCCCATGGCATAGATGAGCTGGCCGGAGTACACGGTGGAAAATCCCACGTTGGTGGCCGCGGATATGACGAGGAAGACCACGCGGCGCAGCAGGGTGGCGAAGCTATTGAAGTAGTCGCCGGACATCACCACGATGGCCATCACCAGCACCAGGCCCAAGATCCAGATGGCCATGGTGTGGACCTCGATGTCCTTGAGCAACCTCGACACGCGGCCCTTCCAGATGTCGCCGTAGAGCGTGAAGTTGATGATGCCGAAGAACATCAGGCACACGGAGATGATCTCGAGCGGCCAGGAGTGGTAGGCCATGATGCCCATGGACTGGCCCGTCATGCCACCGGTCGCAAAGGCGGAGATGGTGATCCACAGCGAGCTGAAGGCGGCCCTCAGGGGAGCCTGCCCCCCAAGGAGCAGGGGGATGACGCAGGCCACGGTGCCCACGGCGATGATGATGGCCGTGACCTTGAAGATGAAGCGCGACATCTGGCGGATCTCTGGCATGACGCGGCCCTCGCGCGCCTCGGCCGTGTAGATCGAGGCGGCGCCCGCCCCCGTGCCGAAGATTCCCAGCGCCAGCGCGATGACGAGGACGCCCACACCGCCCATCAGGTGGAGGATGAAGCGCCAGGTGATCATGGAGAGCGCCATGTGGTCGAGGTCGACGGCGATGGACAGGCCCGTGGCCGTGATGCCGGAAACACCTTCGAGCAATGCGTCGAGAAAGCTCGCGTAGTGCCCAGAGCACCACAGCGGCAGGGTGCCGAAGAAGGCGAGCACGGCCCAGGAGAGCGCCGTGACCACCAGGGCCTGGTTGCGCATCATGGTGCCACGCTTGACCTGGGCCAGCGTGAGCAGGGCGCCGACGATGCCGGTGATGCCGATGCACTTGAGGAAGATGACGGCCTGGTCGAGCTCGCCTAGGGCCAGCGCCAGCGCAAAGGGCAGGCACATGACGGCGGCCATCAGCAGGATGAGGGCCCCCAGGTAGTGGCAGATGATCCGCCAGTCCTCAAGGTGGAGACGCGAAACCAAGGGGCACTACTCCATGATGAAGCTCACCAGGAAGGTGGCGGCGGTCAAGACCAGCAGGAAGACGACCACGATCAGCAAGACGAGGGCAAGCCCCTTGAGCGGGCCCTTGGCACGGCTCTGCGTCTCCTCGATCTTCTCTCTCACGAACAAGCCCCTTCCTGTGCCTGGGTGCGGCGCCGTCAGCATCGCACCCGCATGGACTCTCTATTGTACTCCCTACAGCCTGATGCCCAGGAAGCGCACGCGCGACCTGCCCCTCAAGATGCGCTCGAGCACCAGCACCGCAGCTGCAAGGGCGAGCATGAGGACGCCCGTCACGCCCAAGCCCGTGCTCGGCTCGCGCACCACGGGGTAACCATCCACCAGCACGCTCAGGCTGGTCGCATGTATCTCGAGCTCGCCGGAGTGCTTGGGGCAGGCCTGGTGGTATACGCCCTCGATCGCGACCTTGTCGCCGTGGAGGCCGTACTTGCCAAAGACGTCGACCTC
>SFLO01000190.1 GCA_004553405.1 Coriobacteriaceae bacterium | reverse complement strand
CCGGTGAGGACCACGCGGTCGCCCACGCTCAGGCGCTCTGCGCCGGACATGTGGTCGATGGGGGCCTTGATGACATTGCGGGAATCGCGCTCGCCGTAGGCCTCTTCGGGGGCCAGGCGGATGTTGACGGTCTGGCCAGGCTCCATGTCCTTAACGGCCTTGTCGAAGCCCGGGATCATCTGGCCTGCCATGCAGGTGAAGTCCAGGGTCTGGCCGCGGTCGTAGGAGCTGTCGAACTTGGTGCCGTCGTCCAGGGTGCCGGTGTAGTGGACCTTGACCTTCTTGCCGGTGTTCATGGGCATGCCTTTCGCTTGCGGTTTGTGCGTGCCGCCCAGTGTAGCAGCAGCTGCGGCGTGCCATGGAGCTTGTTGCGCAGGCGTCAACGAGCAAGATGAGGTACCCTGTTGCGGTTACGCGAATACACAGAATGCAGGTGAGCGATGTCCGTCAACTTCCACAATTCCGAGTTTGCAGCCGCCTACGGCACCTCCAAGCAGATCCCCGGCGGCGTCTTGCCAGAGATCGCCGTCTGCGGGCGCTCCAACGTGGGCAAGTCCTCCCTGCTCAACAAGCTCATGTACCGCAAGAACCTCGCCAAGGTCTCCTCCAAGCCCGGCAAGACCGCCACGGTCAACTTCTACCAGATCGACAAGAAGATCCACCTGGTCGACCTGCCCGGCTACGGCTATGCGGCCAAGGCCAAGAGCGAGAAGGAGCGCTGGAGCGAGCTCATCGACGGCTACTTCGACCAGGACCGCCCCTTCGCCATGGTGCTGAGCCTCGTCGACATACGCCACGAGGCCACCAAGCTCGACATTGCCATGATGAGCTACCTGCTCTCACGCGAGCTCCCCTTCGCCGTGGTCCTCACCAAGGCAGACAAGCTCTCGCGCAATCAACAGAACAAGATGGAGTCCGTCATCCGCAAGCAGCTGCAGCTGCCCAAGGAGGTCCAGATCCTCAAGACCTCGAGCGAGAAGAACGACGGCATCGAGGATCTGCGCCGCTTCATCAGCGAGGCCAGCGGTAAGTAGCCATCAAAAATAGGACAGTGGGGACAGTCCCCAGTGTCCCATTTTTGCTAGAACTGGCGCAGGCTGTCGTTGAGGAAGTCGACCTTGCCGGACTCGATGTCATAGATGGCGCCCATGACCTTCACGCCGTAGTCGTGCTCGACGGCCTGGATCTTGAGGCTGTTCTCGATGATGTGCATACTGTGGCGCACGTTGTGATGGCAGGCCTCGTAGGGGTCTGTCTCTGTGCCGATGGCCTCTTGGATCTCCTCGACGATGTACTTGATGTAGCCCTCTGAGTCCCCCGCGAGCGCCGCGTTCACAGCGCCGCAGTGCGTGTGCCCCAAGACCAGAACGAGCTTGCAGCCCAGGTGCTCGGCGGCGTACTCAATGCTGCCAAGCTGGTGGTCGTCGATGACGTTGCCGGCCACGCGTATGACGAAGAGGTCGCCTATCCCTGCGCTGAAGATCACCTCGGGTACCACACGCGAATCAGAGCACGCGATGACGATGGCGTAGGGGCTCTGGCCCTCTTTTGCCGTGTGGAGGCGCTGGGCAGCGCTGATGTTGCCGCTGTTCGCGCACGTGTTCACGTATTCGAAGTTGCCTGCCTTGAGCAGGGTGAGGGCCTTGTCGGCCGGGATGCCCTTACTGTGCATGTCCGCACCTCCTGGTATCGCTGTCTGCACAGACCTTACACCTCGCTGGCTGCAGCTGGCGGGGAGGTCGCTGTTCCGTAGACAAACGGCGCTTGACTTCTCTGATTTTCTTCCTAACATATGAGCATGTGTTCAGATGTTTGGAGAATAACATGAGCAACAACGAGGGCACCCAGGGCAGCAGCTGCCCTGTAGACACCGGCAAGATCGCAGCGGAGATGCTTCCCAGCGAGGAGATGCTCTACGAGCTGGCAGACCTCTTCAAGATGTTTGCAGACAGCACGCGCATCAAGATCCTCTACGCGCTGATGGAAAAAGAGATGTGCGTGGCCTGCATCGCCGATGCTGTGGGAGTGAGCCAAAGCGCTGTCTCACACCAGCTGCGCCTGCTCAAGCAGGCACGCCTGGTCCGCTTCAGGCGCGAGGGCAAGCAGGTTCTCTACGCGCTGAGCGACAACCACGTCCACTCCATGCTCGCCCAGGGCATGAACCACATCTGCGAATAGGAGGATCACCATGAAGCGCTCATTCAAGCTCGAGGGACTGTGCTGCGCTAACTGCGCGGCCAAGATCGAGGAGGGCATCGCGGCCCTGCCAGGGGTCGAGAGCGCCCGCGTGGCGTTCATGACCGAAAGGCTCGTCATCCAAGCCCCCGAAGAGGCCTTCACAGAGCTGCTGGACAAGGCCCAGGCGATCGCCGAGAAGTACGAGCCTGGCTGCCGCATCGTCCGCTAGCCACATGCTTCACCGCGCCGCCCCGTGCGGCGCGCCATCCGTCATCTCTGGCGCGCTACTCATCTTCGCCGTCGTCATGCTGCTCCCCTTGGACAGCTGGTTGGAAGCCCCCTACAACGTCTACGCGGAGTTTGCGCTCTTCCTCGTGCCCTACCTGCTCGCAGGCTACCCCGTCTTCGTCAAAGCCGCGCGCAACCTGGCCCGCGGCAACGCGCTTGACGAGAACTACCTCATGGTGGTGGCCTCCCTCGGGGCCTTCCTCATGGTCTTTTTCCCAGAGAGCTCGCCGCACATGGCAGAAGGCGCCGCGGTCATGCTCTTCTTCCAGGTGGGGGAGCTCTTCGAGGACTACGCCGTGGGCAAGAGCCGCCGCTCCATCAAAGAAATGATGGATATAGCCCCCAGCTTCGCCAACCGCCTCGTCGCCGGCGGTGTGGAGCAGGTCGACCCCTACGAGGTCGAGGTGGGCGAGCTTGTGCTGGTGCGTCCGGGCGAGCGCGTGCCGCTTGATGGCGTCGTCGTCGAGGGAAGCTCGAGCATCGACAGCTCTGCGCTCACGGGCGAAAGCACGCCCAGCGGCGTCGAGCCCGGCAGCGAGCTCATCTCTGGCTGCATCAACATCAGCTCTGCGCTCACTATGCGCGTGACAAAGCCCTATGAGGACTCCACTGTGAGCCGCATACTCGAGCTGGTCGAAAGCGCGGCCGAGAAGAAGGCCAGCGCAGAGAGCTTCATCACGCGCTTTGCCCGTGTCTACACGCCGTTGGTGGTGGGCGCCGCCGCCGTGCTCGCCGTGGTCCCGCCGCTGCTGGGCTGGGGCGCCTGGGGAGACTGGATCTTCCGCGCACTCACCTTCTTGGTGGTCTCGTGCCCCTGCGCGCTGGTGATCAGCGTGCCCATGAGCTACTTCGGCGGCATCGGGGGCGCCAGCCGCCTGGGCATCCTCGTCAAAGGAAGCAACTACCTCGAGGCCCTCTCGCGCGTTGAC
Organism: Coriobacteriaceae bacterium; assembly: GCA_004553405.1. GTDB lineage: Bacteria > Actinomycetota > Coriobacteriia > Coriobacteriales > QAMH01 > W2P13-069. The sequence continues at coordinate 1,608 of SFLO01000190.1, read as the reverse complement.
ACCGTGGTCTTCGACAAGACGGGCACGCTCACCACCGGGCGCTTTGCCGTGCAGGATGTCGCCTGCGAGCCGGGGTGGGAGCGCAGCGAGCTCCTGGAGCTTGCAGCACACGCCGAGATGCACTCCACCCACCCCATCGCCGCCAGCGTGCGCGAAGCCTGGGAGGGCGAGCTGAGTGCCTGCCGCGTGGGCGAGATGAGCGACGTTCCCGGCCAGGGCATCGAGGCCCTGGTGGACGGCAGGCGCGTGCTGGCCGGCAACGCCGCCCTCATGGAGGCCCACGGCATCCCCTTCACAGAGCGCGAGGAGGCCGGCACCCTGCTCTACCTGGCAGTAGAGGGCAGCTATGCCGGCAGCATACTCATCGCCGACCAGGTCAAGCCCCAGTCCGCACAGGCACTCGCAGAGCTGAGGCGCGCCGGTGTGACAAGGACCGTGATGCTCACCGGGGACAGCGCTGCCGTGGCCGCCGCCGTCGCGGGCAGACTGGGAGTGGGGGAGTACCGCGCCGGCCTTCTGCCCCAGGGCAAGGTCGACTCCGTCGAGCAGCCGCTCGCCCAGCGCGCGGGCAAGGGGGCGCTGGCCTTCGTGGGCGACGGCGTCAACGACGCGCCCGTACTCACCCGCGCAGATGTGGGCATCGCCATGGGCGCCATGGGCTCAGACGCCGCCATCGAGGCAGCAGACGTGGTCCTCATGGACGACGACCCTCGCAGCATCGCCCGCGCCCTGCGCCTTGCACGCAAGACCCAGCGCATCGTGTGGGAAAACATCGTCTTTGCCCTGGGCGTGAAGGTCGGCATCCTCGTCCTGGCGGCGCTGGGCATCGCCAACATGTGGCTGGCCGTGTTCGGCGACGTGGGCGTGGCGGCCCTGGCCATACTCAACGCGCTGCGCGCCATGAGCGTGGCCGGGCTGCGCTAGGACTCGCTCAGCGTGCGGCGCACAGCGTCCTTCCAGCCGTCGAGCAGGCGCTCAGCCTGCTCGCGCGGCATCTGCGGCTCGAAGACCTGGTCGCTGCCGCGCAGGCTGCGCAGCTCGTCGAGGCTCTTCCAGTAGCCGCTCGAAAGGCCGGCCAGGAAGGCCGCTCCCAGGGCCGTGGTCTCTGTGTTGGAGGGACGGCGCACCTGGGTGCCCAAGATGTCGCTTTGGAACTGCAGGAGGAAGTCGTTGCGGGCAGCCCCGCCGTCGACGTTGAGGGTCTCGATGGCGCGGCCGGCATCTGCCTCCATGCACACGGCCAGATCGTGCATCTGGTAGGCCATGCTCTCCAAGGCCGCGCGGGCGATGTGCGCGCGGGTGGCGCCCCTGGTAAGGCCGCAGATCAGGCCGCGGGCCTCGCTGTCCCAGTACGGGGCGCCCAGGCCCGTGAAGGCGGGCACGATGTAGACCCCGGCGTTGTCGCCTACGCTGCGGGCAAGCTCCTCGGTCTCCTCTGCGCTGCCGATGAGCCCCAGGCTGTCGCGCAGCCACTGGATGAGCGCGCCAGAGACGAAGACGCTGCCCTCCAGCGCATAGGTGCACGGCTGCCCCGGGGCACTTGCCGCGATGGTCGTGACCAGGTTGTTCGTGCTCAGGGGTGCCTTGCTTCCGGTGTTCATGAGGAAG
>SFLO01000189.1 GCA_004553405.1 Coriobacteriaceae bacterium | reverse complement strand
CGCCGGCTCGACTGCCGCGCCGGCGTTGCCCTGGGCACCTGCCTCACCGGCCTGGGCTTTGCCGTCTACGCCTTTGCGGACAGCTTCGCGCTGTTCATGCTGGGCTCGCTGCTGGCGGGACTGGGTTACGGCCTGGGTGGAGCCGTGGGCATGACGCTGCTGGTGGGTCGCTGGTTCAAGGACAACGTGGGCAAGGCGAGCGGATTTGCCGCCATGGGCAGCGGCATGGCGGGCTGCCTCATCCCGCTGGCGGCTGTGAACATCATCGCCGCGGCGGGCCTGCGCGCGGCCTTCCTCTTCGAGACCCTCATTGCCTTCGCTGTGGCCGCGGCGGTCTATGCGCTGCTGCGCAACCGCCCGCAAGACATTGGCCGCACGCCCCACACCAGCGGCACCGTGGCAGCTGTCAAGGCGCATGCGGCAGCGCGCGGCGAGCAAGAGCTCTCGCACCGCGCGCACACCCTGCTGGTTCTGGCCATCGCCGGTGTGGGAGCGGGTTGCGTGGGCGGCGTGGCCTATATCGGGATCCTCATGACCTCCTGCGGTGTCGACCCCGTCTTTGCGGCAGCGATCGTCTCTGTGGTGGGCCTGGCTTTGGTGCTGGGCAAGTTCAGCGCCGGCGCGGTGATGGACGCCCTGGGCAACAAGCGCGGCTCGCTGCTCTTCTTCGGCATCTACGTGGCGGGCTTGGCGCTGTGCTGCCTGGCCGGCTTGCAGCTGCCGGCCCTGTGCCTGACAGCTGCCGCGCTCTACGTCTTTGGAGCCGCTTTGGGCTCCACCGGTGTGAGCGTGTGGTCCATCGAGTTCTCCAACACCTCCAACCGCGCGCGCATCGCCCGCGACTTCCAGAGCGCCTACGCGGCCGGCGGCTTTGTCTTCAACCTGCTGCCCGGCATACTCTACGAGCTCACAGGCACCTACGTGACCACCTACGCGATCCTGGCGGTGCTGGTGCTGCTCTCCGCCGCCGTCATCACCGCGGTCTATCACCGCTGCGGCCACTAGGCCCGCAGCCCTCGTGTTTTGCCACACGGGACCGTTTGGGACAAGAAACACCGCCCGCAGGGGGTTGGTGACCAAGGCTGCCCGCATGCCTTGCGGCTTGCCCTGCTTGGCAAGAGGCGATGGCTCTGCCGCATGGGCAAATTCAGCAAGGATTAAGGCGCCGTCCGGTGCAAGAGGGACTACCATGACCCAAGAGGCACATGAGGGGCCCCGCAGGTGGGGCAGTGAGGAGGATGATCGTGATGAGCGCTGCAAAGAGGCTGTGGGGCAAGGCGCTTGCCCTGGCGATGGCAGCTGTGCTGAGCTTTGGCCTGGCAGGTGTTGTGAGCGCCAGCGTTGCAACCCAGGAGGCCTACGCCGCTACGAGCGTCTCCGCTGTGGCAAAGCAGTGCAAGGGCAAGAGCGCTACTGCTAAACTCAAGAACCTCAACAGCTACATGAAGGCCAACTTCGGCTACAAGCCAAGCAGCGATCGTCCCAAGACCATCCCCGCGTCCAAGGCCAAGGCATATGCCAGCTCCCTGTGCAAGAGCGGCAGGGGCTCCTGCACGGAGTGGGCGTCCCTCTATGCCGTTGCCGCCAAGAGCGCAACCAAGTGCCCCGTGCGCATCTGCACCGGCAAGGTGGCTGGCTACACCGACTACCACTGCTGGGTCGAGGTGAAGGTCAAGGGCAAGTGGCTCGTCTGCGACCCCCTGCAAGAGAAGGTCAAGGGCAAGTCCCTGTGCTGCAAGGGCCGCCAGGGCTGCAGCTCCGTCAAGACGTCCACCATCTAAGGCTTTCGCTCCAAACCCATAGCGTCGCTCCATGGTCTTCAGCTCGCTGACATTCCTGTGCATCTTCCTGCCGGCAACGCTGTTGCTCTACCGGCTCATGCCCTCGATCAAGGCCAAAAACCTCCTGCTGCTGGCGGCGAGCCTGGTCTTCTATGCCTACGGCGAGCCCGTCTACGTGCTGCTCATGCTGGCAAGCGCCGTGTGCAACTTCAGCTGGGCGCTGCTGCTGGCGCGCTTCGAGGGCCGCACAGCTGCCCGCCGCGCTGTCATGGTGCTTGCGGTGGTGCAGAACCTGGGCGTGCTGGGCGTCTTCAAGTACGCCGGGATGGCGGTGTCCACCCTCAACGCCCTCACGGGGCTGGCGCTGCCAGAGCCGCAGATCACCCTGCCCATCGGCATCAGCTTCTTCACCTTCCAGGCCATGAGCTATGTGATCGATGTCTACCGCGGCCAGGTGGAGGCGCAGCGCAGCTTTGTGAGCATCCTGCTCTACATCAGCCTCTTCCCCCAGCTCATCGCCGGTCCCATCGTCAAGTACCACGACATCGCAAAGGAGATAACGGAGCGCGCCCAGACCCTCGAGGGCCTGGCCCAAGGCTTCCGCCGCTTCATCGTGGGACTCGCAAAGAAGGTGCTGGTAGCCAACTACATGGCCGTGGTCGCAGACACCATGTTCGCGGCCAACCCCGGCGACATCAACGCCGTGGGCGCGTGGATCGGGATTCTTGCCTACACCCTGCAGATCTACTTCGACTTCTCCGGCTATTC
>SFLO01000188.1 GCA_004553405.1 Coriobacteriaceae bacterium | reverse complement strand
CACCACCGGCACGCGCAGCTCGCGCGCCAGCAGCTCGGTGTCGACCGTCACCCCGTTGGCGGCGGCCTCGTCCATCATGTTGAGTGCCACCACCATGGGGATGTTGAGCTCCAGCAGCTGCAGGCTGAGATAGAGGCCCATCTCGATGTTGCCCGCGTCGACGACGTTGACCAGCAGCTCGAGCTCTCCGTCGAGCAGGCACTCGAGGGCCTCTGCCTCCTCCACGCTGTAGGCGTTGAGCGACGAGAGACCCGGCATGTCGAGCACGGTGACGGATGCGCCGGCGATGCGCGCCAGCTCCGGCACGAGCTTGCAGGCCTCGACGTGCGTGGTGACGCCGGGATAGTTGCCCACGTGGGCCCCGCTACCCGTGAGCACGTTGAACAGTGCGGACTTGCCGGAGTTCTTGGCGCCGACGACGGCGATGTGCTGCTCTTCGGCGCTGCGGGTGCGCATCACAGCGCCTCCTCGATGCTTTTGGCCATGCGTGCCGCGGCGCAGGAGGGGTCCGTGCAGGCGGCGCACTGGGCGGCGCTGTGCTCGAGGGGCTCCACGCTGATCAGCCCGGCCTCCGCCTTGCGCAGGGTGAGGGTGTAGCTGCGCACAGAGAGCTCGATGGGGTCTCCCATGGGGGCGATCTTCTTGATACAGGCGCGGGTGCCCGGGGTGAGGCCCATGTCGAGCAGCCTCATGCGCTGGGTGCGCTGGCCCTCGAGCCCCTGGATGACGCCGCTCTGACCCACGGCGAGGTCGACGAGCTTCATCGGGTGGCCTCCTCCCCTTCTGCGCATGTAGAGCATGAGCGGCACGCCGCTCGGGCTCTACAGCCGCTGCAAGCGCAGGAGGAAGCGCGCCCGCGCCAGATGCTGCGCAGGGCAAGCGCCAGGCAGGCGAGCAATACGACGAGCACGGCGAGCGTGGGCAGGTTCAAGGCGGCTCCTCTCTGGGGAAAGTTAACGTCTGCTAAGTTTACCATTGCTTACTAGCTGCTTCGGGGCGTTTCGCATGCGTTGGCAAGCGGTTGCCAAGCGCCGCTGCCGACGATCGCTAGCGGCCGATGCGTCCCCTTTCCAAATTATTCAAAAATGAGAGAGCTTTTCCCTTGACGCATAGGCGATAAGCCCGTAATATACTCACTCGCGTCACGCACTGGGCTGTCGTCTAATGGTAGGACAGCGGATTCTGGTTCCGTCAGTGAGGGTTCGACTCCTTCCAGCCCAGCCAAGACGCCCTATGGCCTGTTCGTCTAGCGGTTTAGGACGCCGCCCTCTCAAGGCGGAGATCACGGGTTCGAATCCCGTACAGGCTGCCACCTTTCACAGGGCTCCCGCCCGGGGCCCTTTTTTGATAACGCTGCCCTCGGCAGCACTATACGGCCTGTTCGTCTAGCGGTTTAGGACGCCGCCCTCTCAAGGCGGAGATCACGGGTTCGAATCCCGTACAGGCTGCCACACATTCGGCCCTCCCCTCGGAGGGCCTTTTTGTTGCGTGTTTCCTGCGGGGCGCGATACAGATACAATAGATGGGTTTAGACCTATCGCCTGCTTTTCGCAGGTTCTCATACAGGGAGGAACACATGTCCAAGAAAGCCGCGCGCAAGGCAGAGATGGCCCAGTCCGCAGCCCAGGGCTCCAGCGTCGGGCAGTCGCTGCTGGCCTTTGGCGCATCCGTCCTTATCATGGGCCTTGTCTCCATGGCCATCACCTGGCTCATGAGCGGCACGGCAGACATGGGCAACATCCTCACCCTGGCAGCGGCGGCTGTGCTCGCTCTCTGCTGGCACAAGGACCAGGTCTCCAACAAGACGCTCGCCAGCATCAGCGTGCTGCTGGGTATCTTCGTGGGCCTGCTCATGGGCGCCATCCACATCGGCTACTTCTTCGCCGTCAATGAAGGCTTCCTGCTGCTCTTCGAGGATGGCGGCCTGGCAGCCGTGGGCCTCAACACCGGCATCGGCATCATCGACTCCGTGCGCCGCTTCCTCATGCACCTGTTCTTCAACTCCACCTACGGCATGATCTTCAACATCAGCCTCGCCGGCATCATCGACGTCATCATCTCCGCCGCCTTCTACTTCTTCTTCATGCGCTTCATGATCAAGCGCGCCCGCAGCTAGCCTCCCCGGCAGCCGCAAACAGCTCGCTGCGCCTCAAGCGCGCCCGCAGCTAGCCTCCCCGGCAGGAGCGACCAGCTCGCTGCGCCTCAAGCGCGGCCAAAACTCTCGCTCAGGTGTAGGTCCTGGCCAAAACTCACGCTGAGGTGTGAGGTACTCGGGCACCCACACCTCAGCGCCACTTTTGGCCGCACGGCACACCTGAGCGAGAGTTTTGGCCACTGGGGCCGGCGCGATCCCTCCCGGCAGCCGCACACAACCCGCCAGGCGCAAAAAAACGGAGCCCTCGAGGAGGGCTCCGTTAGCGCTTAGCTTGTGAGAAGCTGTGCTTAGAAGGTCACGCCCTTGTCATGGACATGGGAGACGCGGCAAGCCTCGGCGATAGCGATGATCGCAGAGGGGTCAGCGTTGTGGAACTTCTGGCGGCAAACCATGCAA
>SFLO01000187.1 GCA_004553405.1 Coriobacteriaceae bacterium | reverse complement strand
CACGGGCTCTACGGCGCTGCGCCGCGGGCCCTGTGAGGAAGCGAGGAGACGATGAAGGAAGACAAGAAGCAGTTCAAGCGCTACGAGAAGGCGGTTGACGAGCGCCTCTCCGGGCGCAGGTTGCAGCACGTGCATTCTGTGAGCGAGTTCGCGGGCACGATGGCGCGCGCCTACGGGGTCAACGAGTACGACGCCCGCGTGGCCGGCCTGCTGCACGACTGGGACAAGCTCCTCAAAGACGACGAGTTCCCCGCCCGCATGGCCGAGCTGGGCGTCGAGCCGCCGGAAAACGTCGAGCTCATGTGGCCCGTCATCCACTCCTTCACCGGCGCCAAGGCGGTGGAGCGCGAGTTCCCCGAGCTCGAGCCCCAGATCATCAGCGCCATCTGGCAGCACACCCTGGGCGACGTCGAGATGAGCCCCCTGGACATGGTGATCTTCATCGCGGACATGATCGAGCCCAAGCGCAAGGCCTACAACCGCCCCTATGCCAAGGAGCTGCGCGCGCAGGTGGGCGTCATGCCCCTCGAGGAGATGTACTTCGAGGCCTACAAGGAGACCATGATCTCTCTGGCAACGCGCAAGCGCTTCATCCACCCCATGGCCTTCAGCATCTGGAACGCCCTGGTGCTGAAGCACAACCCGGAGCCCGGCGCCGGCCGCCAGGGAGACCCCAACGTCGTTCTGTAGGGCGCTGTCTTCTCAAAGGGGGAGCTTCTTCGCTAAACTACAAGGTCACGTTCAACACGAGAGAAAGGGCCGCACCATGGCTCAGGAAGATACCAAAGAGTACGCGCTGGTGGCCGCACGCGCCATCGACGAAAAGAAGGGCACAGACATCGTCATCCAGGACGTCTCCAAGCTCCTCAAGGTGACCGACTACTTCGTCATCGCGACCGGCGCCAACAACCGCCGCGTCGACGCCATCGCCGAGGAAGTCGAGGACAAACTGCGCGAGCAGTGCGGCATCAAGCCCATCAGCCGCGAGGGCAAGGACGAGCAGGAGTGGATCTTGCTGGACTACGGCTGCATCGTGGTCCACATCTTCCAGCCTGCCAGCCGCGACTTCTACCGCCTGGAGCAGCTGTGGGAGGAGGCCCCCACCATCGACGTCGCCGTTGCCGGCATCGAGGACCCGGTCTACTCCGAGCGCATCAAGAACCTGCTCGAGCGCCGCTAGGACGCCAGCTCAGCTCTGGGAGGCCCCATGGGTATCAGGACCATTGCGGCGGGCATCGTGTGCAAGGGCAGCTACCGGCTGCTCCGCATGCTGGGGAGGGGCGGCACCAGCCTCCCCGGCAAGCTCGCGCTCAAGATTGACCCGCACTATCTCAAGACCCTCAGCGCGGGGGTGAAGACCGTCGTGCTCACGGGCACCAACGGCAAGACGACCTCCACCCACATCGTGGCGCAGGCCCTGGAAAACGCCGGCCAGCGTGCCTTCTACAACCGCAGCGGGGCCAACCTCATCCAGGGCATCACCACGGAGTTCTCCGTCAACTCCAGCATCGCGGGCACGCCGCGTGCCAAGTTCGCCGTCATCGAGTGCGACGAGGGCGCCTTGCGCCGCGTGTGCGCCGGGCTCGACCCAGACGTGGTGCTGGTCACCAACGTGTTCCGCGACCAGCTCGACCGCTACGGCGAGGTCATGCACACGCGCGACAACATCCTGGCCGGCCTGAAGAACAGCCCGCACGCCCAGGTGCTGCTCAACGCGGACTGCTCGATCACGGCGTCTTTGGCGCAAGAGATCGACAACCCCGTGAGCTACTACGGCGTGGACTGCGAGATCTACCCCCAGCGCGTGGACGACCTCAGCGACGCCACCCACTGCATCGCCTGCGGTGCGCCCTACGAGTACGAGTACACCACCTACGCCCACCTGGGCGGCTTCTACTGCCCGCAGTGCGGCTACAGGCGCCCGGAGTGCTCCGTGGCGGTGGAGGAGGTCGTGGAGCGCGGCACGGACAGCTGCGTGCTGCGCATGCGCGTGGGCCAGCAGAGCACGCTGGTGCGTGCGGACGTGCCCGCCGACTACGACATCTACAACTGCGCAGCCGCGGTGGCGGCGCTCACGGCCTTTGGGCTGCCGGCAGAGGACGCCTTCAAGGCCCTGGGGCACTTCAAGCACGGCTTTGGCCGCGGCGAGGTCTTCGACTTGGGCGGCGTCAAGGTGCGCCTCATGCTCATGAAGAACCCCGCCGGCTGCAACCAGATCATCAACCTGCTGCTCAACGAGCCAGACCAGCAGATGGGCCTGTGCGCCATCCTCAACGACCAGGACTGCGACGGCACGGACGTGAGCTGGATCTACGACGCCGCCTGGGAGGCCCTCGCGCAGCGCCAGGCAGGGGCCCTGTGCGCGGGCGACCGCGCCGAGGACATGGCCCTGCGCCTGAAGTACGCCGGCATGCCGGCACAGGGCATCCGCATCGAGAAGGACTACGACAAGCTCATCGACCTGCTCGCGGCGGCTGGCCACAACACCACCGTGGTTGCGAACTACTCAAGCATGATGGAGTTCCGCAAGCACATCGCAGCCCGCCTGGGCGT
>SFLO01000186.1 GCA_004553405.1 Coriobacteriaceae bacterium | reverse complement strand
GTGCCCATCGTCACCCCCGAGGAAAGCGCCGCCATGGCCAAGATCATGGAGCAGAGCGTGGCCGCCCTCAAGGCCGAGGGCATCGACTACCGCGGTTGCCTCTACGGCGGCTTCATGCTCACCGAGGACGGTCCCCGCGTCGTCGAGTTCAACGCGCGCTTCGGCGACCCCGAGACCCAGGCCCTCATGCCCCGCCTGAAGAGCGACCTCGTCGACGTCTTCATGGCAGTCGACGCACAGCGCCTGAGCGAGGTCGAGCTCGAGTGGTATGACGGCTTCTGCGTGGGCGTGGTCCTGGCAAGCGACGGCTACCCCGGCTCCTATGAGAAGGGCAAGGAGGTCACCGGCATCGAGGAGGCCGAGGCACAGGGCGCCCTGGTCTACCATGCCGGCACCAAGGCCGAGGACGGCAAGCTGCTCACCAACGGCGGCCGCGTCTTCTGCGTGAGCGCCATGGGCGCCAGCTTCGAGGAGGCACGCGACAAGGCCTATGCGGCCTGCGACAAGGTCTGCTTCGAGAACAAGTTCCTACGCCGCGACATCGGAGGCCGCGCGCTTCGCGGCCGCGACCGCTGGGCCGAGGAGATGTAGGCCCGGCAGGGAAGTGCCGGATGAGCGCGGGGGCGGGCTGGACGGCTCGCCCCCGCTGGTTTGAAAGGGCGGGTATGAGAGAGCTGCTGGACAATCGCGAGGGAGACGAGCTGCTCGAGGAGCAGATCCTCGACAGCACCGCTGCCTTCCGCGGGAGCTTCCTGAACGTCGATGCCGTGCGCGTGAGGCTCGCCAACGGGCGCGAGACCGTGCACGAGGTGGTGCGCCATCCCGGGGCCGTGGCCGTGATCGCGCTGCGCGAGGACGGCAAGATCCTGCTCGTGAGGCAGTACCGCACCGCGCTCGAGCGCATGACCCTGGAGATCCCCGCGGGCAAGCTCGAGAGGGGGGAGGACCCCCTGCTCGCTGCGGGCAGGGAGCTCGCCGAGGAGACGGGCTACAGCGCGGGCAGGCTCGACTACCTCATGCCCATCGCCGTGGCGGCCGGCTACAGCGACGAGCTCATCCACCTCTACATGGCCACCGAGCTTTCTGCCGGCGCCCCCAACCCCGACGACGACGAGTTCGTCGCGTCTGAGTGGGTCGAGCTCGACGTGCTCGTCGACAGCGTCTTGGACGGTCGCATCGAGGACAGCAAGACCGTTATCGCCGCGCTGATCTGCGATGCCATGAGGCATCGCCTGTAAGCACACCGCAAAGCGCGCCTCCGCGAGGGGAGGCCCGAGAGAAAGGACCGCGATCATGAGCAACGAGACTCCCCTGGTGGGCATCATCCTGGGCAGCAAGTCCGACCTCCCCGCGATGGAGGGCTGCACGGAGATGCTCGAGAAGTTCGGCGTCCCCTACGAGCTGGTGGTCCACAGCGCCCACCGCAACCCCGAGCAGGTTGCCGCCTGGGCCAAGAGCGCCGAGGAGCGCGGCCTCAAGGTGATCATCGGCGCTGCCGGCAAGGCCGCCGCCCTCGCGGGCGTCGTGGCCGCCCACACCCCGCTGCCCGTTGTGGCCGTCCCCATGAAGACCAGCGACCTGGGCGGCATGGACTCCCTGCTCTCCACCGTGCAGATGCCCACCGGCGTGCCCCTGGCCTGCGTGGCCATCAACGGCACCAAGAACGCCGCCATCCTCGCCACGCAGATCCTCTCTGTGGGCATGCCCGCTTACCGCGAGGTCATCCGCGCCTACAAGCAGGAGCTGGCCGAGGCCTAGGGTGCGGCTTGCGATCGAGCACATACGCGTTGAGCGGGGCGGCGTCTACGCAGAGCTGCGCTGCCGCCCCGCTCGGGCGCGCGTGAGCGCCGACCAGGCCCGCGCAGCCTTGGAGCTGCTCCCCAACCTCGCCCGCCACGTGTGCGTCAACGAGAAGGGCGACAGCTTTGGGGACGACATCGTGGGGACCGAGCCCGCGCACCTGGTCGAGCACGTGGCCATCGAGCTCATGGCCCAGCGTCACGGCAGCGGCGAGGGCCTCATGGGCCACAGCTCCCACACCGGCGAGCCCGGCCTCATGCTCGTCAAGCTCAGCTACCGCGACGACCTCGTCGCCCTGGAGTGCCTCTCGCGGGCCGTCGAGCTTGTGAACGGCCTGGGCTGAGACCGCACGCGCCCCAGCTCAAAACGTCGCCGGCCACCGCAGGGGGCCGCGGCTACAATCGTGCCCGTACAGATTCCCGGCCCAGGAGAGCCCATGGCAGATTCCCGCATCAAGTTCGACCGCTACGTGGGCACCTATGCCCGCCGCCTCGACACCATGAGGGCGAGCGCAGTGCGCGACCTCTTCGCCGCTGCCAGCCGCAGCGACATCATCAGCCTCTCTGGCGGCATGCCCGACATCTCCGTCCTGCCGCTCGACCAGGTGGCCCAGGTGGCCGCCGCCGCCATCACCAACGAGGGGCTGGCCGCCCTGCAGTACGGCAGCACGGACGGCAGGCTCGAGACGCGCCGCCTGGTGACGGAGCTGGTGCGTGACCACGGCATCGAGGGCGTCGACCCGGCAGACGTCATCATCACCACGGGCGCCC
>SFLO01000185.1 GCA_004553405.1 Coriobacteriaceae bacterium | reverse complement strand
CAGAGAAGCTGGGCAACAGCGGCTTGCGGCCGCGCTTGTTGCCCAAAACGACCGTCTCGTCTGCACGGGGAACGTCCTCTTGTGCCTCTTCGTCTGTGTACTCGCGCGCAGCGCCCTTGCGGACCTCCGGGGTGAAGGCGGCCTTTTCGTCCCTGGCGGCCTGGCGGTCGCGCTTGCGCTCTGCGGCCAGGTTGCGCGCGAAGCTAAAGGCGTTGGAGATGGAGAAGCCCGCCAAAACCAAGCCCAGCAGGATGAGGAAGGCATAGATGATGTAGGCGATGACCAGGCCCAGCGAGCTGAGCAGGCACCAGCTGATGCCGGAGCCAATGTAGCCGCCGCCGTTGACGAGGATGACGTGCTGGAAGAGGTCCGCCGTGCTCTGGACGCCGCTGGTCTGGTAGGTGAAGCACGCGAACACGCCCATGAGCGCGACGAGTATGAGCCCCGCGCCCAGCACGAATCGCCACAGGCTCACGCCCTCTGGGCGCCAGAAGTAGGCGATGCCCCAGGCCACCAGCGCCACGGGCACGACGAAGGCGCCCGTGCCGAAGACCAGGCGCAGGATGCTGGCGATGCCCGCAGCGACGAAGGCATCCTGCGGCAGGACCACCATGATGAACAGGAGAATGCCCAGCAGCACCAGGCCTATGCCGACGAGGTCGTCGCGCATGGCCGGGCTGAGGACCGGGGTGCGCGTCTCTTCGCGCTTGTATTCAGCTTTTGAGCCCCGTTTGGTGGAGCCAGACTTTGAGCTGCTGTTTTTGGCTACGTTTCTTGCGCTCAAAACTACCTCCATGCCAGCTGGCATGACAAAAACCTACAGATTCAAACGATTATAGCGAGAAACCCTTATCAGCCCACGCCCCTTGCGGCAAATGTAGCGGGAGAGAAACCGGATCCCCGCGTCTGCGCCGCCCCTCCCCCGCTGGGGCGGGGCGGCGCGCAGGTGCTAGACCTCCATGATCACCGGCATGATCACCGGGCGGCGGTGGCAGCGCTCCCAGATGAACTTGCCGGTGGCGTCGCGCACGGCCTTCTTGATGCGCGGGGTCTCACCCTTGTGGGCGCTGGCGGCATCGCGGGCGGCCTTGAGTATGCGGGCCCGGGCGTCTGCCAGGAACTTCTCGTCGTTGAAGCCGGGGATGCCGCGCATCATGATGACGGGCTCGCCCACCGTCTTGTTGGCCTTGGTGTCGAGCACGACGCACACGGTGATGGCACCCTCGCTCTGCATGGCCTGGCGGTCGCGCAGGACATCCTTGCCGATGTCTCCCACGCTCGAGCCGTCGACATAGACGATGCCGCTTTCGACGGGCTCGGAGCGGCGCACCTTGCCGCCCTGCAGGGTGAGGGTCTCGCCGTTTTCCATGATGAAGATGTTCTTCGGGTCGACGCCGCAGCTCTCTGCCAGGCGCGCATGGGCGCGCAGGTGGATGGCCTCGCCGTGGACGGGCATGAAGAAGGCGGGCCTCACCATGCGCAAGACGAGCTTGAGCTCCTCGGCACCGGCATGGCCGGAGACGTGCACCAGCGCGCGGCGCTTGTCGTAGACGTCAGCGCCGATCTTGGAGAGCTGGTTGACGACGCGGGTGACGGACTTCTCGTTGCCGGGGACGGGCGTGGCCGAGATGATCACGGTGTCGCCGCGCTCGATGGAAACGGTGCGGTGCTCGCCCACGGACATGCGCGCCAGAGCGGAAAGCGGCTCGCCCTGGCTGCCGGTGCACAGGATGACCAGCTTGTGGGGCGGGATGTCGTTGACCTCGTAGGCGTCGACGATGAGGCCCTCGGGCACCTTGAGGTAGCCCAGCTCCTGGGCGATGGCGGTGTTGGTGAGCATGGAGCGGCCGGTGACGGCGACCTTGCGCTTTGCCTCCACGGCGGCGTCGCACACCTGCGGGATGCGGTGGATGTGGCTCGAGAAGCTTGCCACGATCACCTTGCGCTTGGCCTGGTTGATGATCTGGCGCAGCGCAACGCCCACCTCGGCCTCGGACTTGGTGAAGTTGGGGTTGGCCGCGTTGGTGGAGTCGGAGAGCATGAGGTCGACGCCCTCTGCGCCAAAGCGCGATAGCGCGGCGAAGTCCATGACCTCGCCGTCGATGGGCGTGGTGTCGATCTTGAAGTCGCCCGTGTGCAAGACGGTGCCGGGAGGGCTCTTGATGAGCACGCCCATAGCGCCGGGGATGGAGTGGTTGACAGTGAAGAACTCCAGCTCGAAGCAGCCCAGCGTAACGTGGCCGGGGCGCTTGACCTCGTGCAGCTTGGGCTGCTTGGAGAGCTTGTGCTCAGAGAGCTTGCCCTCGATGAGGCCCAAGGTGAGCTTGGTGCCATAGATGCCGATGGGCATGTCGAGGTCCTTGAGGAGGAAGGGCAGCGCGCCCGTGTGGTCCTCGTGGCCGTGGGTAATGACGATGCCGCGGAGCTTGGATGCGTTCTCGAGCAGGTAGGTGTAGTCAGGCAAGATGAGGTCGACGCCCACGTGCTCGTCGTCTGGGAACATCAGGCCGGCGTCGACGAGCACGATGTCGTCGCCGCACTCGAAGGCGGTCATGTTCTTGCCGATGGCGTCGAGGCCG
>SFLO01000184.1 GCA_004553405.1 Coriobacteriaceae bacterium | reverse complement strand
GACGACTGGCTCGCCCCCTACGCGCTCGAGAGCCTTGTGAGCGCTGCCGAGCAGGGTGCCGACCTGGCAATAGCCGACTTCTACCGCGTGAGGGAGGGGCGCTACTCCGTCAAAGGGGTGGGAGTGAGCGGGCTGCTGAGCTTTGAGGAGTTCATGCACCAGATGTCGCTGGCCCCAGCAAACTACTACTACGGCTCGCTGTGGAACAAGCTATTCCGCCGCTCGATCATCGCCGAGCACGAGCTCTCCTTCAAGACCAAGCTCGACTTTGGCGAAGACCACGTCTTCGTGCTTGAGTACCTGCAATACGTGAGGTGCGTAGCCGCCATCAGCAAGCCGACCTACTACTACATCGACACCCCCGGCAGCCTCGTACACCGCGCCATGAACCCCATCGGCGTGGCGAAGAACAAAAACGAGGTCATGGCTGTCTACGAGAAGCTCTGCGACAAGGCCGGCATCAGCAACACGCTCGCAGGCAGCGCCACGGTAATGAGCTTCCTCATCACCCCCGCCACCGACGGCATGGTCTCCCCCTTCGACGAAAAGCTCGGGGTCGGCCAGGTGCCCTCAAGTGCAGCCACGCTCGACCCGCGCTTCCGCGGGCTCTTCCACAGCGGCAAGTCCAAGATTAGCGCCGCTGGCGCAAGGCTGGGCAGGGCGGGCTTTGCAAGCTAGCTGTACCTTGAGCCCGCATAGCTGAAGCACACCCAAGCAAAACCCTACAGCCGCTCCTCAATGAGGGGCTTGTCCTCTGCCTTGGAAAAGACCCCACCCGCACGGCCGGTGAAGTTGATGCACACGGCGCCGATGGCGAAGGGCACCCAGAAGATGAGCCCGCGGTAGCACAGCGCCATGGCCGCCGCCACCGCCGGGGCCGCCCCGTAGGCACCCAAGATGATGGCCAACAGCACTTCGACGGCGCCGATGGTCTGCAGGATGAAGGTGGCGATGATGAAGCCCGCTACATAGCCGGCGATGAGGAAGGGTATGGCAGTGAACCCAAAGGCAAAGCCAGTCGCGACAAAGCAGCAGCAGTCGAAGGCATGGGCGAGCACGAAGCGCACGAAGGTGTTCACAGCGGGCAGCGGGCGGCCGGCAACCATCACGGCGGCTTCATGGAACGAGGCGGTGACGCGCTTGGTCCAAGGGTCCAAGGGCTCGCGCTTGAGCTTGACGAGGACGGTGTTTGCAAGGGCGGAGATGCGCTCCAGCAGCGCGAGCAGGCGGCCCTGGCTGCGGTAGCCCATGACGAGCACCACAACAACGAAGGCGATCATCAGCGCCATGACGAGGGCGCCCGCCACCAAAAACCAGCGCATCTGCCCGCTGGGGACGAGGATGGCCACACCCACGAGCATCACCACGGCAAAGCCGCCGAAGTAACCCAGCTTCTCCAGGAAGACCACGCTCACGGACTTTCCGCCCGGCATGCCCTGCTTGCAGCACCAGCCGGCGATGAGGACAGAGCCGGCTGTGCCCGCGGTGGGCGCGCAGTCGTTGGCAAAGGTCACGCTGAAGACGAGGGGCACCACATGCGAGTAGGGCACGTTTTCGTCAACCAGGCGGAAGAGCCCCTTGTAGGCCCAGGCATGGGTGAGATAGCGCCCGAAGAGGCAGCAGAAGGCGATGGCGAAGGGTAGGGGCTGCACCGCGCGCAGGGTGGCTGCGAAGTTGCCCAGATCGCCCCGCTTGAGATAGACCACCACGGCGACTGCGGCCAACACCAGCAACGGGAGTATGAGGTTCCAGCGCTTTGCCACGGGCAGGGCGATCCTTTCCTAAAACCAGAGTTTTAGGAACTATACGCCCCTCGGCGTCGTCAAAGCTTTCAAAAGCGCAAGGCAAGGCGCTCAGGTGGGCAAGGCTGCGCCCCAGCGGCCCTGCGCAGGCTTACAATTGACAGCGCTTGCAGACAAACAGCACGGAAAAGAGGCAGCCCATGCCGCAGATCAGCACATCACGCCAGCTCAAAGGCACCCTGCGCCTGCTCCAGGTGCAGCTGGCGCGCGCCGGGGAGACCTTCAAGGTGGAGGCCGCGCTGGCCAACTGCCTGGAAAGCGGCAAGATCACCCAGGATGACGCCGCCTTCATCCGCAGCACCCTTGCGCTCCAAGACGAGCCCGAGCGCATGGAGGCGCTGCCCGAGCACGAGGCCGAGCAGCTCATCAAGCACGTGCACAAGCTCACGTCCTGCAACCTCAACATGGGCGACAGCGCCTAGGCAAACCTAACAACGAGGACAAGCAAGGGGACAGGACCCCAGCACCCGGGGACAGCCCTCTTGGCGAAACGGGGACAGGCCCCATTCGCGCGCGGGGCCTGTCCCCAAGCGCGTTGCAGGCGTTACAGCAGGTCGGCGATCTCCAGCACCAGGCGCTCGGACTTCTCCCAGCCCAGGCAGGCATCTGTGATGGACTTGCCGTACACGCCACCGCCGGGCTTCTGGTTGCCGTCCTCGATGTAGCTTTCCACCATGAAGCCCTTGATGAGGCCCTTGAGCTCGGCGTTGTAGGTGCAGTAGCTCAGCACCTCCTTGAGGATGCGCGGCTGCTCGAAGGGGTTCTTGCGGGAGTTGGAGTGGTTG
>SFLO01000183.1 GCA_004553405.1 Coriobacteriaceae bacterium | reverse complement strand
TTCGGGATGGGACCGGGTGTGCCCCCTCCTCCATGGCCGCTGACCCGACCGGGGGCTCCCGCGCTTGCACCGCGGCGACCGCCCGAAGCAAGCCGCCTGGGGGCGGCCCTTCTCGTTTGTGGGGCGCGACCGCCCCTGCAGCCGCCTGGGGGGCGGCTCTTCTCATATATGGGGGCTTCTTCCCCTCCTCTTATGCTCGATGCGTCTGCCTCTGTGTTCGCGAGCTTAGACTGCTTATCTTACAAATCCGCCTCTAAACCGCTATGCTTGTGTTCACGCTGGGGTCTCGTGTTAGGCTTCAGTGTGATTTGTTGTTGGAATGCCCTTGTTGTGTGGGCATGTGGAGAAAGGAACACCCATGGTCATCGACAGGGGTATGCTTGATTACGTGATGGAGCGCATCCGCCCGCAGCTGCAGGCAGATGGCGGCGACGTCGAGGTCACAGAGATCGACGACGAGAAGGGCATCGTCTACGTTGCCCTGCAGGGTGCCTGCGTCGGCTGCCCGATGTCCTCCCTTACCATCTCCCAGGGCATCGAGCGCGTGCTCAAGGAGCATGTGCCCGGTGTCGAGCGCGTCCTGCCCGACCTCTCCGGTCAGGAGAGCAAGGAGATCGAGGTCACCGTCCTCGACGACGACGGCAACATCACCGGGACCAAGAAGGTCTCTGTCGACGAGCTCATGGGCGAGTAGCTCTCAAGTAACGATGTAAAAGAAGCGGCGGTGCGCGTGCGCCGCCGCTTTGCTATATCTGGTGGGCCACCTTGTCGACCACGAAGTTGGGGGCGACAGATCCCAGAACCTTGCCGAAGTGCGAGTTGAGCAGGGGGAAGTAGAGCAGCCTGCGCCTGATGTTGCCCTTGATGGGCTTGAGCGAGGCGCGGTAGGCTTCCAGCACCTCGGTGCCATCGCCCCTGTGCTTGCCCTGGGTGGCGATGGCCAGGCCGGCGAGTTTGCCGCTGTTCATCGCAAACGAGATGCCCTCGCCAGAGGAGGGGCTCATGATGCCGCCCGCCTCACCTGCCAAGAGCACGCGCCCGTGGCCTCCCACGATGTCTTTGGTGCTGTTGACCTTGACAGCTGTCCAGGCCTCGCGCCTGCGCAGCTGCTGGCTGCCGTAGCCGTAGTAGCTGCGGAACTCGTCAACCGCCTTCTCGTGGGCTTCGAGGCAGTTCTTGGACCCGGGGAAGAAGACGGATCCGATGATGCACATGCCGTCTTTGGGGATGGTGTAGCCGTAGCCGTAGTTGTCGCCGATCTTGCGCGAGTAGAGGCAGTCGAAGTAGGGCTCCATCCCGCTGGCGGGGACGAACTCCTGCAGGGTCTTGTACAGGCTCAGCTGGGACACGGGCAGGCAGCGGCGCACGCTCGAGCGCGGGCCGTCCGCGCCCACCAGGAAGTCGCAGCGCACGCTGTGCTCCTGCGCTCCGGCAACGGCAGAGCTCTTGAGGGTGACGTCCACACCCTGCTCGTCTTGGGTGCAGCCGCAAAAGCGCGTCTGCCCGAGCACGGTGACGTTGCTGGGCAGCATGGACATGAGCCAGTCGTCGAACTTGACGCGGTCGACGTTCATGAAGCGCAGCTTGGTGGGCTTCTTCACCTGCATGTCCCAGTTGAAGTAGCGGAAGTTGATCCACTCGGGCTCGCAGACGAGCTCTGCCGGCAGCTTCGAGACGCTGTTGAGGAAGGCCTGGGAGTACTCGTTGAGCATGCCGCCGCAGCTCTTTTCGCGCGGCAGGCTCATGGACTCGACCAGGAGGACGTCGCCGTAGGCAGACGCGTAGACGGAGGCCAGCACGCCGGCAGGGCCTGCCCCCACGACGATGGTTCCGTAATGCGACTTGAGCTCCAAGGGGTCTTCCTTTCAACGCGGCAGCTGGGTTGTGGCGGCGGGGTGCGGTCCCCGCGCAGTAGCTCATCATGGTACCATGCCCAGCATGCTGAACGACATCTACCAAAGCATCGACCCCATCGCCTTCGCCATCGGTCCGCTCGCGGTCCGCTGGTACGGCATCGCCTACATCCTCGGCTTTATCTGCGCGGGGCTCGTCATCTGGCGCACCGCGCAGCGCTGGAAGCTGCGCTTCGACGGCTACGACGTGCTCACGCTGGTGTGCTTCGTGGCCTTTGGCGTCATCATCGGCGGCAGGCTGGGGTACTGCCTCTTCTACGGCGACGGCTACTACCTCGCCCACCCGCTCGAGATCCTGGCGGTGAACCAGGGCGGCATGTCCTTCCACGGCGGGCTCGTGGGGGCGCTGGCCGGCTGCGCGCTCTTCGCGCTCACGCAGCGCATGCCTTTGCTCTCGCTGGGGGACCTGGTGGTCTGCGGTGCCCCGCTGGGGCTCTTCTTCGGGCGCTGCGCCAACTTCGTCAACGGCGAGCTCTACGGCGCGCCCACAAGCGCTCCCTGGGGTGTGGACTTCACCGGCAGCGGGGTGCTCTACGTCCCCAGCCAGCTGTGCGCTACATGCTCTCGTGCCGGCAGCCGCCGCACCCGCGCGACTTCTACTCAGGCTGCTTCCTCGTGCTCTACGGGGTCTTCCGCATCCTCGTCGAGTTCGTGAGGCTGCCAGACGCCCAGCTGGGCTACTTCTTCGGGACCTGGGGGACCATGGGGCAGCTGTTGAGCCTGCCCATGGTGCTTGCGGGCGCCTGCTTGCTGATTTGGTCTCTTGCCAAGAAAAAGCCGCAGCTGGGTATCGTTGATCGCGCGCAAGAGTAGTAAACTATATCGTCGGCTTTTTCAACGGCCCGCTGCGTTTCGCAGCGGTTAGTACTGATTGCACCAACTAGGAAGGGTTTTCATATGTCCGGACATTCTAAGTGGCATAATATCCAGAAGACCAAGGGCGCGCAGGACGCCAAGCGCAGCGCCGCATTCACCAAGATCGCCAAGGAGATCCTGGTGGCCGTGAAGGAGGGCGGCGGCTCCGGCGATCCCGCCAACAACTCCCGTCTGGCCACCGTCATCGCCAAGGCCAAGGCTGTCAACATGCCCAATGACAACATCAAGCGCACCATCGACAAGGCCCTGGGTGCCGGCAGCACCGAGAACTTCGAGTCCGTCACCTATGAGGGCTACGGCCCCGGCGGTGTGGCCGTCATCGTGGAGGCTCTGACTGACAACCGCCAGCGCACCGCTCCCGAGGTCC
>SFLO01000182.1 GCA_004553405.1 Coriobacteriaceae bacterium | reverse complement strand
AGAGGTGCACAGGGCCTGGACCGTTGACATGGACGCCCGCGGGCTCGCCAGGAACACCAAGGACTACTACGGGCGCCTCGCCGCGGAATACCTGGGCTACCTGGAGCGCAGCGGCATAGCGTCCCTGAGCGGCGCGGGGCCGGAGACCATCCTGGGGTTCCTCATGCACTTGCGCTCTGGAAGCTGGTCAGGCACCTCGATGCATCACCTCGTCACCAACTTCAGGCCCTTCATCAAGTATCTCGGGCGGGATGTTAAGCCCAATATAGATTTCACCGGCTAGCCCACCACATCGCGCCGTTCCACCCAACGCGGATGCGCCAGCCAGCACAGCGTACTTTCACCAGTCAGCCCAATGCAAAATGCTCTCCCGAGACCCATGCGGATGACTCGAGGGGGGCCGATTGGAAAGGAACATCATGGGCGAGCTGAACATGTACCGGCAGGCCGGCACCAAGCCCAACTTCAGCGAGATAGCGAGGCGCTACGAGATGGACAGGCACACCGTCGCCAAGTACTGGCGGGGCGGCGAGGAGGTCGAGGACCGCAGGAGCTGCAGGCCGAGCGGCTTCGACCAGGTGAGGGAGGTGATAGAGCAGAAGGCCTCGCTGCCCGGGGCGACGAAGAAGGCCGTGCACGAGCTCCTTCTCCACAGGTACCCCGACCTGGGCCTGCCCAAGTACAACGCCTTCAGCGCCTACTGCGACAGGCACGGCATCGTCTTCCAGCCCCAGGAGGGCCCCGAGCCCCACCCGAGGTTCGAGACGCCCATGGGCAGGCAGCTGCAGTTCGACTGGAAGGAGGACCTCTCCATGGTCGACGCCAACGGGGAGGTGTTCGAGTTCAACGTCTTCTCCGCGACGCTGTCGGCCTCGAGGATGCACCGCTTCATCTACTCCAGGACCAGGACGGAGGAGGACACGCTCGGCTGCCTGACGGCGACGTTCACCCGCTTCGGCGGCGTGCCCGACGAGTGCCTCACGGACAACATGTCGAGCCTGGTCACCGTCTCGCGCGGCAGGCGCACCGTGCACGCCAAGGCGCTGCGCTATGCCAAGGAGGCCGGCTTCGAGCTGCAGTTCTGCAGGCCGCGCACGCCCCAGACCAAGGGCAAGGACGAGAGCGCCAACCGCTTCCTGAACCGCCTCGCCGTCTACGACGGCGACTTCGTCGGCGAGGAGGGCCTGATCGAGGCGATCGCCAACATCGAGGCGCGCTGCAACGCCGAGCCGTGCGAGACGACCGGCCTGCCGCCGGCCGTGCTGTTCATGCGCGAGAAGGAGTACCTGCACCCTATCGGCAACCTGCGCCTGCTCGAGGAGATGGTCGGCGACGTCACGCGCTGCACCGTCCCCGACACCATGCTGGTGCGCGCGGCGGGGCGCGAGTGGTCCGTCCCGCGCCGCTGCATAGGCAGGAGGGCCAAGGTCACCGCGATGCCCTCCGGGCAGGTGGTGGTCGAGGTGGACGGCGAGGTCGTCGCCGTCCACGACTCCCTCGCCAGCCCGCAGCGAAAGATCAACTACGCGCACGAGCACTACGTCGAGGCGATCTCGGGCAAGCGCCGCTTCGCCGACTGCGACATCGAGGCGGCCGCCAGGGCCAACCTCGAGCTGCTCGACGGCATCGGGGGCGGGCTGTGATGGCGGCGCTGGACGAGGGCGGCTCCGCGGCGAGGGCGGTGGCCAACCTGGAGGCCCTGAAGCTCACGCAGATGGCCTCCCTGCTCCCCGACTACGTGAGGCTGGTGGCCGACGGCGAGAGGGACTTCTGCCAGGCGCTCGCCGAGATGACGCGCGTGGAGGTCGCGGCCAGGGAGCGCAGGGTGACCAACCAGCGCATCAGGTCGTCGGGCTTCCCCTACATCAAGACCCTCGCCGACTTCGACTGGGACTTCCAGCCATCGGTGCCGAGGGGGAAGGTGGAGGAGCTGGCGACGCTGAGGTTCCTCGAGGACGCCGAGAACGTCCTGCTCATCGGCAGCTCGGGCGTGGGCAAGACGCACATCGCCATAGCGCTGGGCATCGAGGCCGTCAGGGCGGGGCGCGAGGTGAGGTTCGTCGACTGCGCGCGCCTGATCGAGGACCTGCGCGACGCCCACAAGAGGGGGATCCTCAAGAACAGGCTCAAGTACTACACGCACAGCAAGCTGCTGATAATCGACGAGCTGGGCTACCTCGACATCGAGGAGGGCGGGGCCGACCTGCTGTTCCAGCTGGTGTCGGCGCGCTACGAGAGGCGCTCGACGATCATCACGACCAACGCGGGCATCAGCAGCTGGGGCGAGGTGCTGGGCGACACCGTGAAGGCCGGCGCCATCGCCGACCGCGTATGCCACCACTGCACGATGATGAAGATCACCGGGAGGTCGTACAGGCTGAAGGACCTGCCGGTCGAGAGGAAGGAGGAGTAACCAGAAGTGGTGAAAGTACGCTGGGCCAGGCGGCCAAAACCCGCTGGGTCAGCTGGCGGGAAACGCTGGGTTAACTGGTGAAAAGAGTATTGACATTAACACACGACGCGGCTTCGGCGCTTGATCTCGCGGTTGGTGCGCTCCTGGACGTTGTTGGTCCTGAGCCTTTTCCAGTGGCTCTGGGGGAAGT
>SFLO01000181.1 GCA_004553405.1 Coriobacteriaceae bacterium | reverse complement strand
GTCCTTGCCCACGATGTCGCCGCTCTCGTAGCTGTGGGCGCTGTTGGACTTGGCAAGCTCCTCTTGGCTGATGGTGCCCGCATAGCCCAGCACGTGGGCCGCCAGGGTGCCCTGCGGGTAGGTGCGCACGGTGCGCGCCTCCACATGCACGCCGGGGAAGGCCTTGGGGTGCTCGGTGATGTAGGCGACGGAGCGCTCGTCGACGTCGAGCGCGATGAGACGATCTGCCTGAGCACCCTCTGTGGAGCTGCCCGCCAGCTGCGAGACGGTCTCGCGCGGGATGCCCAGCACGTTGGAGATGCGGCGGATGACCTTCTTGTTGGACTGCTCGTCTGCGCTGATGAGCACGGCGAACGACGAGCGATTGCCCACCAGCTCGACTCCGTTGCGGTCGAAGATGCGCCCGCGCGGGGCCACGGTCGTGTACTCGGTGATGCGGTTCTCCTCGGCCTTGGCGCGGTAGTCCTGGCCACTGATGACCTGCATGGACCACAGCTTGACGAAGAGCGCGCCCAAACCCACGCCGGCCAGCCCCATGAAGGCGAAGAAGCGGCGGCGCATGTTGGACTCGCCGTCCACAGAGTCGTTGTCGACGGTCTGGGTGGCTGCCATGGTCGAGTTGGTCTTGGTCGAGTCGAGCTTGAAGACGCTGCCGGGCTTCTTGCCGGAGCGGATGACGACGATGATGAGGACGATCGCCGCGATGAAGAGCAGGACGATCAGCGATGCGCGCACAGCCTCTGTCACGGGCGATTCACCTCCAATGCGCTACGTGGTTTGCGAAGACGGGCCTAGCCCAGGAAGCCGCCGCGGCCGCCGAGCCCCAGCCCGCCGCCCATGCGGGGCGCCTCTGCCGGGGTCACCATGGTCATGGTGGCAAGCCCCAGGGCCGCGAACACGGCCGTGTAGATGCCGCAGGGCAGCGAGTACGAGGCCAGAGTACCCATCACGCTGCCCGCCGCGCTGCTGCCCAGGGCCGTTGCGAGCCCGAAGACCAGCGCCGCGACGACGCTGAAGACGATGCCGAGCACGGCTGCCATCACCGGGCCGGTCTCCATGTTGGCGCCGAGGAGGCCGGCGGCAAGGCCTGTGAGGACGAACGCCAGGGCCATCGCGCCGATGACGCCGTCTCCGGCGAAGTCGTAGAGCAGGCCCAGCGCGAAGCCTGCGACCGACGCCGCCACCGCTCCCGAGCGCAAGGCGATGAAGAGCACCGGGATGATGAGGAAGTTGGGCGTTGCCCCGAAGAGCGCCACGGCAGGCGCGATGGCGAGCTGCAGCAGGGCGCAGACGATGACAGAGATCGCGTAGACGAGGTTCTTGTCCATGGCCTACTCCCCCTCCTGGGGCTCGCGGGCGGGCTCTTGGCCGTCGCCGCCCTCGCCGTCTCCCTGGTCCTGGTCATCGCCGCCTTGCTGCGCGCTCGTTCCCATGACGGGGGACAGGATGCTGTCGAGCAGCTCTTGGTCGACCAGGCTCTTGGTGGCGTCCTCGTTGCCGGTGAGCACCAGAACCTCCTCGCAGTTGCGGATGGAGGAGATGGGGGTCACGATGATGCGGTGGTACATCTTCGAGGAGTCCTTCTCTACCGAGGCGACCGTGCCCACGACGATTCCGCGCGGGTAGGTGCCCCCGGCGCCCGAGGTGATGACGATGTCGCCCTCGCCCACGCTGCTCTCCGCGTCGACGTACTCCATCACGAGGGTGCCGTCGTACGAGCCAGTGATGATGCCGGTAGAGCGCGTGCCCTGGATCATGGCGGAGACGCTGCTGTCTGCATCTGTGATGAGCCTCACCACGGAGGTGCCCGAGCTCACGCTCTCCACCTGGCCGTAGAGGCCGCACGAGCTCATGACGCCCATGCCGGGGCGCACGCCGTTGTCGCTGCCGATGTTGATGGTGGCCGTGTGGTCCCAGCCGCTCGTCACGCTGATGACCCTGCCGGAAACCGTCTCGAGCCCGTAGGCGTCGGAGAGGCCCAGCAGCGCGGTGAGGCGCTGGTCTTGCTGGCGATACTCCTCGAGCTGGGCCACCAGCAGGCGGAGCTGCTCGTTTTCCTGCTTGAGGGCGGAGACGTCCTCGTCGCTCATGCCCGCGGTGCCGTCCGGCTCCTTGCTGAGCGCCCTGAACGGCGCGGAGACGACGGAGCCGAGCTCCTTGAGCGGGGATGCCACTGCATGGACGCCGTTACGGACGGCACCAAAGACGCCGCCGTTGTCCATGCGGACCGAAACCGTGATGAGGAGCACGGACACAACAATCAAGACGACCGGGATGATCCATCCACCCGGTCGCCTCGGTTGGCTTTGATTCGAGAAACCCAAGCCCGGCATCTAGGCGCCTACCTGCGCTGGCCCACGCCCTGGGTTCCCTGGGCGAGGAAGTCCGGGGACTCCAGCACCGCGGCGCAGCCCTCCACCACGTTGATGAGGGCGGTCTCGGAGACATGGACGGGGATGCCGATCTCCTTGCGGAGGCGCTCGTCGAGCCCGCGCAGCAGTCCGCCGCCGCCGGTGAGGGTGATGCCGTACTCCATGAGGTCGCTGGCAAGGTCGGGCGGGGTCTCGTCGAGGGTATCCTTGACGGCTTGGATCATCTTGGCCACGGGC
>SFLO01000180.1 GCA_004553405.1 Coriobacteriaceae bacterium | reverse complement strand
CTCCTCACCTCCACCATCATTACCAACGCCGTCCCAACCGGGGGCGGCGTTTTTTTGCTTATGCGAGCGCTCCGCTCTCCTTAGTACCTGTTGTCGAAGATGCGGCGGGTCTTCTTTTCGGAGCGGGGCAGCTCGCCGACCTCGACGGCCTTGGCGTGCGGGGTCATGCCGATCTTGCCCTTGAAGATGCTGGCCAGGTTCTCCTCGATGCGCGGCCACTCGCTCTTGGGGCGATCCGTCTCGAAGAAGAGGGTGAGGTGGTCGCGGCCGTTGACGTGGTCGATCATCACCTGGTACTCGCTGGAGGCGCCGTCCGTGAAGGCGATGACCTCCTCGATCTGGGCGGGGAACATGTTCACGCCGCGCACCTTGACCATGTCGTCGGTGCGGCCGGTGATGATGTCGATGCGCGGATGGGTGCTGCCGCACTCGCAGGGGCCGGGCACGATGCGCGAGAGGTCGTGCGTGCGGAAGCGGATGAGCGGCGCGCCCTCCTTCTGCAGGGTGGTGATGACGATTTCTCCCGGCTCTCCATCGGGCACGAGCTCGCCGGTTTCGGGGTCGACGATCTCGAGGTAGATGAAGTCGCTCCAGATATGCATGGCGCTGTCTGCCTTGCAGTTGATGCCGATGCCGGGGCCGTAGACTTCGGTGAGGCCGTAGATGTCGTAGAGCTCGACGCCCAGCTCGTTGGAGATGCGGCGGCGCATCTTCTCGCCCCAGCGCTCGGAGCCGATGACGCCCTTCTTCAGCTTGATCTTGTCGCGGATGCCGCGCTTCTCGATCTCCTCTGCCAGCAGCAGCGCATAGGAGCTGGTGGCGCACACAACCGTCGAGCCGAAGTCCTGCATCATCTGCAGCTGCTTTTCGGTGTTGCCGGGGCCCATGGGGATGGCCATGGCGCCCAGGCGCTCTGCACCGGCCTGGAAACCGATTCCCGCGGTCCACAGGCCGTAGCCCGGGGTGATCTGGATGACGTCTTCTTTGGTGATGCCGGCGTACTCATAGCAGCGCGCGAACATCTTGGCCCAGTCGTCGACGTCCTTTTTGGTGTAGGGGATGACCACAGGGGTGCCCGTGGTGCCAGAGGAGGAGTGGATGCGGACGATCTCGCTTTGCGGGACGGCGGACAAGCCCATGGGATAGGCGTCTCGCAGGTCTGCCTTCTCTGTGAAGGGGAGCTTCTCGAAGTCCTCCTGGCTTTGGATGGAGGCGATGTCGATGCCTGCGAACTTCTTGGCATAGAAGCCGTCCGGAATCTCCATCAAGCGCTCGAGCTGAGCCTTGATCATCGCAAACTGCTCGGGGGCCATCTTCATGGTGGTGCTCCTTTGTTCTCGCTTCTTCGCTGCCTACGTCTAGCAGCCCAACTCCGCGATTATACGCCCGCTTCAGGGGCGAGTGCGGCGTCGATGAGCACATGGAGGGAGCCCTTGCGGCCAAAACTGCTGCTGAGGTGCGTATTGCGGCCAGAAGTCGCGCTGAGATGTGGGTGCCAAAGTAGCCCACACCTCAGCGGAAGAAGTGGCCGCTCCCTACACCTCAGCGGCAGTTTTGGCCACGGCCCGGCGCTAGGAGCGCTGCGCGGGGGCGAGTGCGGCGTCGATGGCGGCGAGGTTCATGTCGATGAAGCGCGGCTTGACGCAGGCGCGCACGGCGGCGCGCAGGTCGTCGAGCGTGAGCGGCAGGCAGCCCGTGTCCAAGGCGCGGGCGAGCAGCATCACGTTGAGGGCCTTGCGGGTGCCGGCTGCGGCCACCAAGGCGGCATCGTCGACCACCACCAAGCGCGCGCTGACACCGTCGAGGGCGGCGCGCAGGCCGTCCAAGGCGCCCTGCGAGCTGTAGCCACTGCCGCTGAGCGCGGCGGTGATGGGCTGCACGGCGGTGGTGGCGGTGACCACGGTGCCGCCGGGGGCCAGGTAGGGCAGGCAGCGGGCGGCCTCGGCAGGCTCGAAGGCAACGATGAGGTCGGCGGTGCCGCGGTTGAGCAGCGGGGCGGCAACCTCCTCGCCGCCGTCGCCCATGCGGATGTGGCTCACCACAGAGCCGCCGCGCTGGGCCATGCCGATGGTTTCGGCCGTGCGCACCTGCCAGCCGCGCGCCTGCGCGGCCTGGGCCAAGAGCTTGGCGGCGAGCACGGTGCCCTGCCCGCCGATGCCGGTGAGGAGCACGTTACGCATGGGCGGCCTCCTTCCCCTGCGCGCTCGCGGGCACGATCGCGTTAAAGCTGCACAGCTGGGTGCACAGGCCGCAGCCGTTGCACTGGCCGGGGTCGACGAAGGCCTGGCCGCGCTGCTTGCTGCGCGGGCCGGCGGCCGCGGGGTCGAAGCCCAGGCCCGGGCAGCCGATGGCGCTGATGCACAGCTTGCAGCCGGTGCAGGCCTGCTCGTCCACGCGCACGGGCGCGGCTGGCTTGATCAGCTGAATGCACGGGCTGGCGAAGATGACGGCGCTGGGGCCGGGGTAGTCGATGGCCTCCTTGGCGGCGGCGACGGCCTCGTCGAGGTCGAGCGGGTTGGCGTAGGTGATGCAGCCAAAGCCCAGGGCGCGCAGCACGCCGTCGATGGCGATGGGGGTGCTCTGGGTGCCCATGAGCGTGGCGCCCGTGCCGGG
>SFLO01000179.1 GCA_004553405.1 Coriobacteriaceae bacterium | reverse complement strand
ATGCCAGAGGAGCAGCTGTACACAACCGGGCAGTTCGCGGAGCTGTGCGGGGTCAAGAAGCAGACCCTCTTCCACTACGACGACATAGGGCTGCTCAAACCGGCTCTGGTCGAGGACAACGGCTACCGCCGCTATTCCTACAGCCAGTACCAGGACTTCCTGCTCATCTCCTGCCTCAAGGAGGCGGGCATGTCGCTCACAGAGATCAAGGACTACCTGGAGGAGAGCGACCCCCTGCGCAGGCAGCACACCGTCGAGCTGCGCCTGGCCGCGTTGGACAACCGCATCGCCTACCTCATGAACGTGCGCAAGATCCTGGCAAGCTCCTTTGCCGGCGGCGGCAGCGCCCCGGGCAGCGGCATGGGCAACAACGACGAGATCCGCCTGGAGAACCGCCCCCAGCTTCAGATGTGGTCGACGCGCCCGCTCGACAGCATGGAGGACAAGGAGCTGGTGGAGTACATCGCCGCCATCGTCAAGCAGGTCGAGCCCAGCGCCGTGCTGCTGGCCAGCGAGGATGTGCTGGCGGGCGTCACAGACGTGCAGCGCTACCTGCTGGTGCGCAAGGCGCCCGAGCTTTCCGATGAGCTCGCCGCCCAGCTGGGGCTGCAGCCCTTCACCCGCCCGCAGGGCCGCTACGGCGTCACAGACCAGCAGCCCGGCGAGACCCCAGAAGACGTCTACGCGCGCCTGGTGAAGAGCATGGAGGACTTCGAGGAGCTGCCCGGCGAGTTCTTCTACGAGGAGTACCCGCTGGCAGGTGGCTCAGAAAGCGCCGCGCCGCTGCAGGTCGCCGTCCAGCTCATCCCGCGCGACCCCTCGAACACCTCCATCCCCCACTAGCGCCGCCGCCACCCCGTCATCCTAAACGAAGCGCCCCGCGGGCCTGGGCCTGCGGGGCGCTTTCTGCGAGCTGCTATGCAGCGCAGATCCTAGCGGAAGCGCGCGTCTGCGTCGGTGTTCTTGACCTGGACGTCGTGTGCGCCGCCCTCGATGATGGAGACGGAGGACACGAGCGTGATCTTGGCGACGTCGCGCAGCTCGGGGATGGTGAGCGCGCCGCAGTTGCACATGGTGTGGATGACCTTGGAGAGGCTCACGCGCACGTTGTCGTGCAGGGGGCCGGCGTAGGGCACGTAGGAGTCGACGCCCTCGACGAAGTCCATCTTGCCGCCCTTGCCGCCGTCGTCATAGCGCTGCCAGTTGCGGGCGCGAGCGGAGCCCTCGCCCCAGTACTCCTTCATGTAGTTGCCGTTGATGTTGACGCGGTTGGAGGGGGACTCGTCGAAGCGGGCGAAGTAGCGGCCCAGCATCATGAAGTCTGCGCCCATGGCCAGCGCCAGGGTCATGTGGTAGTCCTGGACGATGCCGCCGTCTGCGCACAGCGGGATGTAGATGCCGGTCTCCTCGAAGTACTCGTCGCGGGCCTTGGCGACCTCGATGACAGCGGTGGCCTGGCCGCGGCCGATGCCCTTCTGCTCGCGGGTGATGCAGATGGAGCCGCCGCCGATGCCGATCTTAATGAAGTCTGCGCCGGCGTCTGCCAGGAAGCGGAAGCCCTCGGCGTCGACGACGTTGCCGGCGCCCACATAGACGGAGTCGCCGTAGTTCTCGCGGATCCACTCGAGGGTGAACTTCTGCCAGTCGGAATAGCCTTCTGAGGAGTCGATGCACAGGACATCCGCGCCGGCCTCGATGAGGGCGGGGACGCGCTCGGCGTAGTCGCGGCTGTTGATGCCGGCGCCCACGACGAAGCGCTTGTGCTCGTCGAGCAGCTCGAGCGGGTTGGCCTTGTGGGAGTCGTAGTCCTTGCGGAAGACGAAGCTCACCAGGTGGTCGTCTGCGTCGACGATGGGCAGGGCGTTGAGCTTGTGGTCCCAGATGATGTCGTTGGCGACCTTGAGGGTGGTGCCGTCCTGCGCGACGATGAGCTTCTCGCGCGGGGTCATGAACTCGGCGACCTTGGTGGCGGGGTCCATGCGGCTGGGGCGGTAGTCGCGGCTGGTGACGATGCCCAGCAGCTTGCCGGTGGGGGTGCCGTCATCGGTGACGGGCATGGTGGAATGGCCGTACTCCTCCTTCAGACGCACGCAGTCTGCCATGGTCATGTCGACCTTGAGGGCGAAGTCGCTGGGAACGAAGCCCGCCTTGGTGGACTTGACCTTGGCGACCATGGCGGCCTCGTCCTCGATGGACTGGGAGCCGTAGATGAAGGCGACGCCGCCCTCCTTGGCCAGGGCCACGGCCAGCTCGGGTCCGGAGACGGCCTGCATGATGGCGGAGACCATGGGGATGTTCATCGTGATGGGAGACTCCTCGCCCTTCTTGAAGCGGACAAGCGGAGTCTTCAGGCTCACTTTGTCGGGAGTGTGGTCCTTGGTGGTGTAACCAGGAACCAGAAGGTACTCGCTGAAAGTGTGCGAAGGCTCATCGTAGAAAAACGCCATGACTGAATATCCCCTCATGAGTCGTAGTTGCAGTATCTGAGCATGGTACTACACCAAGCGCCCCGAACACGGGCCCCGCGCGCGGCTTCGGCAGGTTTTCTCGACGATTCGGCAAAGCGCACGGCAAGCCGCACGCCACCTGCGTCAGTTTGTGTCTTGTCACTAGTCATGACAATGTCTAAAGTGGC
>SFLO01000178.1 GCA_004553405.1 Coriobacteriaceae bacterium | reverse complement strand
CGGTCATCATCGGCGGCATCTTCGTGACAGAGGCCCTCTCCGTCATCATCCAGGTGGCCTACTTCAAGAAGACCCGCAAGCGCATCTTCCTCATGGCGCCGCTGCATCACCACTTTGAGAAGAAGGGCTGGGGCGAGACCAAGGTCGTCATGCGCTTCTGGATCATCACCGCACTGCTGGCGGGCCTCGGCTTCGTGGCCTTCTTCGCCACCAGACTCTAAGGAGGATGCACATGTCTAAGGTTGCAGTGCTGGGCTTGGGCAAGGCCGGCCTGGCAGCGGCGCGCCATGCCCTTGCGGCGGGCGACGAGCTCACCGTCTACGCGGGTGCGTCTGCGCCCGCGCTGATCGAGGCTGCCCAGCCCCTGCAGCAGGCGGGCGCGCGCGTCGTCTTCGACTGCGAGCAGGTCGAGGGCCCCTTCGACCTCTGCGTGGCAAGCCCCGGCATCTCGGCCAACAGCGCCTTCTACAAGAGCGCCCAGGCCGCCAGCGCCGAGCTGGTGGGGGAGTGTGAGTACGCCTTCCGCCTGTCTCCGCAGGACTGGCTGGCCGTGACCGGCACCAACGGCAAGACCACCACCACCTCGCTGCTCGCCCACCTGCTCAACGCGGCGGGCACGCTGGCCTACCCCTGCGGCAACATCGGCGACACCTGCACGGAAAGCGTGGAGCACCGCCGCGCGGGCGAGACCCTCGTGGCCGAGATGTCGTCTTACGGCCTGGCCTCCACCAGCCGCTTCGCCCCGCAGGTGGCCGCGCTCCTCAACATCACCCCGGATCATCTCTCCTGGCACGGCAGCCTCCAGGCTTATGCAGACGCCAAGCTCAAGGTCTTCCAGAACATGGGCCCCGGCAACACGGCCGTCATCTGCGACGAGGTGCCCGGCTGCGCCCAGATCGCCGCGCAGCTGCGCGAGCGCGGTGTGGCCGTGATCACAGTTGGCAGCCGCGTCCCGGGCGTGGACTGCGCCTACGAGCGTGAGGACGGCATGCTCTGCGTCGAGACGCAGGGCTGCTGCTGCGAGCTCTGCCGCGCAGAGGAGCTGCAGATCAAGGGCCCCCACAACGTGATGAACGCCCTGGCTGCCGCTGCCTGCGCCCTGGCCTACGGCTGCGACGCCGGCGGCGTGGCAGCGGGCCTGAGGAGCTTTGCGCCCCTCGAGCACCGCATCGAGCCCTGCGGCAGCGCAGGCGGCGTGGGCTACTTCAACGACTCCAAAGCCACCAACGTCGACGCCGTGCTCGTCGCGCTCAAGGCCTTCCCCGGCCAGCCCGTCAACCTGCTCTTGGGCGGGCGCGACAAGGGCACGGACCTCGCGCCGCTCGTCGAGGCCTGCAAGGGCCCGGTTGCGCGCGTGTTCGCCTACGGCGAGGCGGCAGAGCGCTTCTGCGCCGCCTTCGAGGGCAGCGGCATCCCGCTGCAGCGCGCTGCGGGCATGCGCGAGGCCTTCGCCTGCGCCTCGCAGGCAGCCCAGCCGGGCGAGGTCGTCTTGCTCTCGCCGGCTTGCGCCTCCTTTGACGAGTTCAGCTCCTTCAACCACCGCGGCGAGGTCTTCAAGGACCTGGTTGCCGCGCTGAAGGCCTAGCATGCAGCTGCCCTTCGGCAGAAAAGAGGCTCCGCGCGCCAAGGGTGCCGGCGCCGACGATACGCGTTCCCGCGCTGCGGCAGGCAGCGCCAAGGGCTCCAAGGGCGCGAAGGGCGCCCGCTCCTCTGCGCGCGCTGAGCGCGACGAGGGCCGGAGCATCTTCGGCGCGCCCGCCCTCATCATGGGGCCGCGCCTGCTCTTCATCTTCGCCGTGCTCGCCTTGTGCATACTCGGCATGGTGATGATCTACTCGGCGTCATCGATCACCGCCTACTCAGACGCCAACTTCGGCAACGACTCCACCTACTTCTTCAAGAAGCAGGTGATCTGGCTTGCCATCGGCCTGGCGGCTTGCCTCGTATGCGTGTTCGCGCCCTACCGGCTGTGGGCGGACACCCGCGTGGCCTGGGCCCTGCACGGCGTGTCGCTGCTGCTGCACATGGAGCCGGAGGGCTACACGCTGGCGGTGGTTCCCGCGCTGAACTGGCTCAGCGCCCTTCAGGTGACGGGGATGGCCGCGCTGTGCGCCGTGCTCAGCGTTATCTTCTGTGCCGTGATGCACATCTCTGGCCACAGCTTCAAGAAGTGGATGAAGAATCCCTACGTGCGCGCCATAGCGGGCGGCGCAGCGATCATCGCGCTGACGTTGCTGGTGGGCACGCGGGACTACAACGGCGCGGGTGCGCAGGTGATCGAGCGTGCCATCGAAGGGGAAGCCCGTCCGTGGGACTTCATTCTGAAGCTGGTCTTTACCGCCATCACGCTGGGCTGCGGCTACAAGGGCGGCGAAATCGTGCCCACGTTCTTCGTCGGCGCGACCTTCGGCTGCGTGGTGGGGCCGCTGCTGGGGATGAACCCGGGTTTCGCCGCCGCCATCGCGCTGGTGGCCACCTTCTGCGGCAACACCAACTGCCCCGTGGCCTCCGTGTTTCTGGCATCGAGCTGTTCGGCGGTCAGGCCGTGCCGCTGTTCGCCCTCGCCTGCGCGGTGAGTTACATGCTCTCGGGCTACAGCAGCCTGTATCACAATCAGCTGCTGCTGGAGAAGGAGCTGAAGTTCG
>SFLO01000177.1 GCA_004553405.1 Coriobacteriaceae bacterium | reverse complement strand
AACCGCTTCCCCGGCTGCAGCATCACCCTCAGCCCCGAGATGAAGTCCACCGGCGAGGTCATGGGCATCGGCCCGGACTTCCCCTCGGCCTATGCCAAGGCGCAGTTCGCCATCGACTACTCGCTGCCCAAGGAGGGCACGGTCTTCATCTCTGTGTGCGACCGCGAGAAGCGCGCCCTCATCCCGGTGGCCAAGGAGCTGAGCCAGATGGGCTTCAAGATCGTGGGCACCAGCGGCACTGTGCACATGCTCAAGGCCAACGGCATCCCCGCCACCTTCGTGCGCAAGATGAAGGAGCAGCGCCCCAACATCGGCGACATGATGGACAACGGCGAGGTGAGCCTCGTCATCAACCTGCCCTTTGGCCAAGACACCCGCGGAGACGCCGTCAAGCTTTCGGCCGGCGCGGTGCGCAACTGCATCTGCTATGTGACCACCGCCGCCGCGGCCATCGCCTTCTCGCAGGCGATCGCCGCCGCCAAGGAGGGCCGCCTGAGCCCCATCGCGCTCCAGGACACCCCGCAGAAAGAGATCTAGGCACCGGCTGCCAGGCATACAGCGCGCAAGAGGGGAGGGCTCGCCACCGGCGGGCCCTCCTTGTTGTAAGCCGGCCTTGAAGACCCAGGCGCGCTCAGCTGCTCCAGAAGAGCTCCTTGAGCTCCTGGCGAGTCTTCACGCCCGTCTTGGCGTAGATGCGGTTGAGGTGCGATTTGACCGTGCCGGGGGCCACGCACAAGGCGCTGGCGATGTTTTGGTTGTCGAGCCCCTGTAGCAGCAGGCGCAGCGCGTCTTGCTCGCGGCTGGTGAGCTGGTAGCGCTGGGCAAAGCGCGGGAAGCTGCGGTCGAGCTGCATGGCGGCGACGTCGTTGATCGAGGTCTGCGGCGTTGCCCCGTAGCGGGCGGAGATGCTGCGCCGCGCCCCGCGCATGCTGTAGATGGCGAAGAAGAACACGATGACGTTCTCGCTCACGCTGTGCTCGCTCACGAAGGGCAGGGGCTCGCCGCCGGGGTTGGGCACGAGCGGGCGCATCAGCAGTATGGAGACGGCGTTTTCTGCCAGGTTGGCCGCAACGAGCACCAAGGTGAGGACGAGCAGCCATGCCATGCAGCGCATGCCCTTCTTGCGGCTGGCGCTTTGGAGCGCCGCATACTTGTAGGTGGTGAAGACCGCCGCGCACACCAGGAACACGAGGCGCAGGCTGTAGAAGGCCATCTGGGCGCCCGGCGAGGCGGGCAGGCAGAAGGCGATGAGCAGGCAGGCGGCGGCGTAGACTGCCCCGGGCAGCACGCGGGCCGCGCGGCCCTGCACGTCCACATACTCGCAGATCACCTGCCACACGCAGCTAAGCACACCTGCGGAGATGAGCGTGCGCTCCACGGGATGGGGTATGCCGAAGGGGGAGGCCTGCGCTCCGCTGCCGTAGCCGAACGACCCCTCCATGAAGACGAGGAGGCAGTCCGCGAGGTAGAAGAGCGCGGCGCCCATGACATAGAGGTGCGTGCTGTTGCGCGAGGCGCACCACGCGGCACGCGACATAGTAGAGCAACTGAGGCACACCCCCATGATGAGAAGGGTGTAGATGCTGAAGAGCTCGTTCATATGCGTCCTCCCTGGCCGGAGGGGCCGGGAGCAGGCCGAGCAGGCGCAAGAGCCGGGGTGGAGCGGGAAGCAGGTACGCCGGGGCCGCTACCGGGGGCGAGCCGCCGGTTGGCACGGCCCAACCCACCAGAGTATACAACCCCCACGGCCCTGCAGCACCCCTGCAGGGTGCTGAGCGCCGGGTTCAATTTGGTTCAGGCGGCCTTGTGTGCCGCGCAGGCCGCATTTGAACCGCTCCTGCAACCAGCTTGCTTCTTGCGGCGTGGGCTGGCAGGCCGGATGCTTGCCGCGGAGGGGCCCCTCCCAGCGGCTGGGGCAGGGCGCAGGCTGGCGCCCCCTCCCGTTCCAGGCAGCGCATGCTGCAGCAGAGAGGAGCACAGCGATGAGAAGGATCCACGTGCGCGCGTTTTGCCCGCCCGGGCTATTCGCCCCAGAAGCGTTCTTTGAGCTCTTGGCGGGTCTTGATGCCGACCTTACCGTAGATGTGGTTGAGATGGGCTTTGACAGTGCCCATCGAAACGCCCATGGCGCTGGCGATGTTTTGATTGTCCTTGCCTTCGAGGAGGAGGCGCAAGACCTCGGACTCGCGCTTGGTGAGCCCGTGGTTTTCGGCAAAGAGGGGCAGGGAGTTGTCCATCTGCATGGCCGCCACCTGGTTGAGCTCGGTTTCGGGGGTCATGCTGTAGCGCAGGGAGAGGCTCTCGCCGGCTTTGCGGATGCTGAAGATCCCGAAGAACAGCGCCAGGAGGTTCTCAGAGATGTTGCGCTCGCTTATGTACGGGAGCAGGTTCTTGTAGCTGGTGTTTGCGGGTAGGTCTGCGATGAGTATGTTGTGCGCGCTAGAGCCTTCTTGCCCTGCTGGCACGCATTTTTAGCTGCTCAAGCCAGGTTTATTTGGGTTTAGCGCCCCTGCTTTTGGCATTAAGCCCGTTTATGACCTTTGCTAACCCCGGTTTCAACTTTTCTGCCGTGCCTGCCGCACCCATAGTTCGGGCCAGAAAGGGCCACGTCCCTGTGAATTGGCGATCGGGTGGCACGAGCCTCC
>SFLO01000176.1 GCA_004553405.1 Coriobacteriaceae bacterium | reverse complement strand
GGCCAAGGCCATCAGCGCCTGCAAGGCCGTCACCCCGGGCCGCGTGATCTGCGTCTTCGGCTGCGGTGGCGACCGCGACGCCACCAAGCGCCCCAAGATGGGCCGTGCCGCGCTCGACGCAGACATCGCCGTCGTCACCTCCGACAACCCGCGCACAGAAGACCCCACCAGTATCATCGAGCAGATCCTGCCCGGCATGGAGGGCGGCGAGGAGCGCACCCACGTCATCGCAGACCGCGCCGAGGCCATACGCTTCGCCCTGCGGCTGGCGCGCCCCGGCGACTCCGTCCTCATCGCCGGCAAGGGCCACGAGGACTACCAGATCATCGGAACGACAAAGCACCACTTCGACGACCGCGAGGTGGCTGCGGAAGGTCTTGACGAGCTATGCGACTAACTGTTCAAGAGGTGATGGACGCCATCGGCGGCGTCCTGCACTCAGATGAGGAATCCACGCGCAAGCTGGTGACGGGCATCAGCTGGGACTCGCGCAGCGTCCAGCCCGGCGACCTCTTCATGGCCCTGCCGGGAGAGCGCGTCGACGGCAACGACTACGTGGCAGCCGCCATCGGGGCCGGCGCTGCCATGGTCGTGTGCACCCGCGAGCCCGGCGCCAATGCGCTCGCCATCGCCGGCGAGTTCGCCTGCCCGCTGGCCGTGGTGCAAGACGGCGTCGAGGCGCTTGCCAACCTGGCCGCCTACTGGCGCAGCACCCTGCGCTGCGTGGTGGTGGGCGTCACCGGCTCCACCGGCAAGACCTCCACCAAGGACCTCCTGCTCGCGGTGCTGGGGCAGCGCTACCGCACCCACGCCACCAAGGGTAACTACAATAACGAGCTGGGCATCCCCTACACCGTGCTCACCGCGCCCGAGGACACCGAGGTGCTGGTGGTCGAGATGGGCATGCGCGGCTTTGGGCAGATCGCGGCGGGCTGCCGCATCGCGCGCCCGGACGTGGCCGTGGTCACCAACGTGGGCGTGTGCCACATGGAGCTGCTGGGCAGCCGCGCCAACATCGCCCGTGCCAAGGGCGAGATGGTGGCGGCACTTGAGCCTACCGGCATGGCCGTGGTGAACGCAGACGACGACATGACCCAGGAGCTGCTCGAAAGCGCCGGCGCCTTCGAGCGCGACCTGCGCGTGACGCGCTTTGGCTGCAGCGAGGACGCCGACGTGCGCGCCGAGCAGGCAGAGCTGGGCGCAGACGGCTGCGCGCGCTTCATGCTGCACCTGGGCGAGGAGGAGCCCTTCGAGGTGCAGCTGGGCATGCCCGGCGCGCACAACGTGATGAACGCGCTGGCGGCAGCCGCCGTCGGCAGCTACTTGGGCGAGTCCCCGCAGCAGATCGCCGCCGGCCTGGCGCAGGCGGGTGCGAGCAAGATGCGCATGGAGCTCACCCACACCGAAAACGGCCTCACCGTCATCAACGATGCGTATAATGCAAACCCCGACTCCATGAGGGCGGCGCTGTCCACCCTCGCCGCCATGGACTGCCCCGGCAGGCGCGTCGCCGTGCTGGGCGACATGGGCGAGCTGGGCGAGGACGAGGCCCAGCTGCACCGCCAGGTGGGCCGTGCAGCCGCCGACAGCCCGCTGAGCCTGCTGCTGTGCGCGGGCCCGCTTGCCGCGCAGATCGCGGCCGGCGCGCGCGAGGCGGGGGCGGCCTTCGCCGTCGAGGAGGTCGCGGGCGTCGACGAGGCCGTCGCCTTCCTCAAGGGCTGGCTGCAGCCGGGGGACACCGTGCTCGTCAAGGCCTCGCGCTTCATGGGCTTCGAGAGGATCGCAGAGGGGATTTCCAAGTAAATGCTGAGCATGTTCAACCACTACCCGACCTTCCAGCTCTTCTTGGCGCTGGTGCTGTCCATGGCCCTCACCGTGGCCGTGATGCCAGGCTTCATCAAGCTGCTGCGCCACCGCGAGATCGGCCAGCAGGTGCGCGCTGACGGCCCCGAGGGCCACCTGGTCAAGCAGGGAACCCCCACCATGGGCGGCGTGGTCATCCTGCTGATGATGTGCCTGTCCGTCTTCATCGTCCACGCGCCCGACATGCGCCTGCTCGCCGTTGCCGCAGCCACCCTGCTCACCGGCCTGCTGGGCTTTGTCGACGACGCGGCCAAGGTGGCCAAGGAGAGGTCCCTGGGCCTCACTCCCGCCCAGAAGATGGCCGGCCTCACCGTCATCTGCGTGGCCTTCTGCCTGGTGGCCGTCAACCTGCTGGGGGTCAGCCCCGTGGTGACGATCCCCTTCGCCAACATCGACATCGACCTCGGCATCGCCGCCTTCACCGTGGGCGGCGTCTACGTGCCCTGGCTCTACGTCTTCTTCGTCTTCATCCTCATGGCCGGCATGTCCAACGCCGTCAACCTCACCGACGGCCTCGACGGCCTGGCCGGCGGCACCGTCATGATCGCCATGGGCGTCATGGCCGCCATCTGCTTCTCCACCAACATGCTCGACCTGGGCGTCTTCGCCATGGCGGCGGCGGGCGCCTGCATCGGCTTCCTCTGGTTCAACTGCTATCCGGCCAGCATCTTCATGGGCGACACCGGCTCGCTGGCCCTGGGCACCGCCTTCGCGGCCATTGCCGTCATCACCAAGACCGAGCTCTTCTCGGTCATCATCGGCGGCATCTTCGTGACAGAGGCCCT
>SFLO01000175.1 GCA_004553405.1 Coriobacteriaceae bacterium | reverse complement strand
CCGCGGCCTCTGCCGCCAGGGCAAAGCCGCTTTTGCCGCTTGAGGGGTTTGAGATGAAGCGCACCGGGTCCAGGTGCTCGCGGGTGGGGCCGGCCGTGATCAGCACGCGCCTGCCCTCGAGGCTGCAGCAGCGCCCCAGCTCCTCGAGCACGGCAGCCACGATGGCTTCCGGCTCCTCCATGCGGCCCTTGCCCTCCGTCCCGCAGGCCAAATGCCCGCTGGAGGGGAACACGACGCGCACGCCGCGGGCCTCAAGGGCAGCGATGTTTTCCTGGGTGACCGGCGAGGCCCACATGCCGTCGTTCATCGCGGGGGCCACCACCAGCGGTGCCGGCGTTGCCAGCGCGGTGGTGGTGAGCAGGTCGTCTGCCGTGCCGTTGGCGATCTTGGCGCAGACGTTGGCCGTGGCCGGCGCGATGCAGAAGAGGTCTGCCTCGCGCGCCAGCGAGATGTGGTGGATGGGGTCGCCCGGCTCGTCGAAGAGCTTGACGGCGACTTCCTCGTTGGTGAGCGCGCGGAAGGTGGTGGGGCCCACGAAGTGCGTGGCGTGCTCGGTCATGACGACCTTCACCCGCACGCCAGCCTTCTGAAGGCCGCGCACGATGTAGCAGGCCTTGTAGGCGGCGATGCAGCCGGTGATGCCCAGCAGTACGGTCTTCATTGCGGTACTCCTCGTGGTCTGGGGCGGTGCAGGGCGCAGCGCGGCTAGTCCTCCTCGACGCGCGCGGCGAAGATGCGGCGGCAGCTGGGGCATTCTGTGACGGCTTCGCCCGCCTTGAGCTTGGCCAGGGCCCCGGTCTGCAGCTCCACGTGGCAGGCGCTGCAGTGCGAGCCCTCCAAGAAGGCTGCGCCCCTGCCGCCCTTTTCGGCCTTGACCTTGGCGTAGCGGGACTGCAGCACGGTGGGAAGCTCGCCCACAAGGCGCTCGATCTGCGCCTGCAGCGCGTCAACGCGGGCCTTGGCCTCGCCGCCCTTCTCCTTGAAGTCCTCGGTGAGGTGGTGTTCCTTGTGGTCGAGCTTTGCGAGCATGTCTGCCAGCTGGGCCGCCAGGTTGTCGATCTTGATCTGGCGCTCGAGCAGGGCGTCTGTCTCGTCGTTGATGGTCTGCTCGCGCTTGAGCAGGCCGTCCATGTCGCGTGTGACCTTGCTGGTAACGCGGTAGTCGGTGCTGTGGTCGAGGGTGTCTTGCAGCTCGCGCATCTTGGCGAGCAGTCTGTTCTCCTCCTCCTCAAAGCGCGCGAGCTTTTCGGAGACCTCGTCTGTGAGCTCGATCACCTGGTCTTGCTTGGCCTTGAGCTCCTTGCGCTTGGCGCGGCACTCCACGATCTGGGCGGCCTCGGGAACCTGGTCGAGCTCCTTTTTGGCGCGCAGCAGCTCTGCCTCCTTGAGGGCGAGCTGGTAGACGGTCTGGCTGATAGTCACGGGTTACCTCCCAAGCTGTTGCGGGGTCCACCAGTTGCGCGAGGAGCACTCGAGCTCGACGATGCGGTCGTGCGGCACGCCAGCCTTGTGCACGGCCGCGCACAGCACGCGCTGCAGGGGCAGCTCGCTCACGTCGTGGCCCAGGTCGATCACGGCCAGGTGGGGTTGGGCGTCTGCGCAGAAATGATAGCGCGTCTCCCCCACCATGGCGCAGTCGATGCCCTGGGCCGTACACAGCTCGTAAACCTCTTGGTCACCCCAGCTGCCGTTGAGGAAGGCCAGGCGCCGCACGGGACGAGCGGGGTCTCCCCACACGCGCGGGCAGCCGCCAAAGGCCTTCTGGGCGCGCTGCGCCGCATCCTTCAGCTGCGAGCCGCTCGGCAGGCTGAAGACAGCCCCAAAGCCGCTGCCCTGGGGCTCACGGCGCGGGTCCATGTACTGCTCGAAGCTGCCCTCGCACTCCCAGCCCAGCATCTGGGCGAAGAGCTCGCGCGCGGCTACAGAACGGTCTGCGTTGGTGTGCATGGCGATGAGGGCCACACCGCGGCGCGCGGCCTCGAAGACCAGGCGGCCCGGGCCGCTTGCAGCGGCGTCTGCCTGCGGTGTGTAGAGGGCAGGGCCTCCCTTGATGAAGGGCGGATGGTGGGTGACGAGCACGTTGCAGCCGGCGTCTGCCGCAGCGATCACCGCCGCGGCGCTCATGTCGAGGTTGACCGCCACACCCGCAACCGTCTGGCTGCGATCGCCTACGGCAAGGCCGGGTTGGTCCCAGCTCTCTGCGTCGCTGCGGGGGAAGGCCTCGAAGAGGGCCTCCTCCAGGGCGCCCACGCTGATGCTGCTCATAGCTGTGCTCTCCTCTCTGCCGGCGCTGCCGGGTTACTTGAGCTCGAATCTCCTCCATAGGCCGCTGCGGGCGGTGCCTGCAGTCGGCGCGGTCACGTGGCGGTAGCCCGCCTCGTAGAGCAGGCCATAGGCCTCGCGCACGCCGCGCCCAAGCTGGCAGGGCCGGTGCGCATCGCAGCCCACGGTGCACGCCACGCCCGCCTGGCAGAAGGCACGCAGCACGTCGACCGCGGGATACTGCTCGCGGGCCGGCTTGAACCAGCCCGCCGTGTTCAGCTCGATGATCAGCTCGCTGCCCGCGACAAGCGGGGCCAGGTCGCAGAAGGCCTCCCCCACGTTGAAGGAAGGACGCTGACCAAAGACCTTGGGCAGGTCGAGGTGCCCCAGGCAGTTGACGGG
>SFLO01000174.1 GCA_004553405.1 Coriobacteriaceae bacterium | reverse complement strand
CCGTCTACTCCGCCAGCCAGCTGCACAAAGACGCGGGCTTTTTCATGGTCTATGCCGGCACGCGCCCGGAAAATCTCGGCCAGGTGGCAGCCGTCATACGCTCTGAGCTCGAGCGCATGGCGACAAGCGGCATGGACGCGTCAGAGCTGGAGCGCGTTCGCGAGATGGTTTGCGGCAGTTACGTGCTGGGCATGGAATCTCCGCGCAGCCACATGCTGCGTCTGGGTAAGATGGCATGCAACGGCATGGAGCTCACCAGCCTCGACCAGACGCTCGCAGGCTATCGCTCCGTCACCCTTCAAGACGTCAACCAGGCGGCGCAGGCGCTCCTTTGCGGCCCCTTCACCGCCGCTG
This sequence comes from Coriobacteriaceae bacterium, assembly GCA_004553405.1. Taxonomy (GTDB): domain Bacteria; phylum Actinomycetota; class Coriobacteriia; order Coriobacteriales; family QAMH01; genus W2P13-069. The sequence continues at coordinate 2,329 of SFLO01000174.1, read as the reverse complement.
TCATCAGCCCCTGCCCCCAGCAGGAGATAGAGGAGATGTTCGCATAATGATCAAGGTTGTTGTGAGCGGCGCGCTCGGCCGCATGGGAACCCAGGTTATCGCCGCCGTCGACGGTGCCGCAGACATGCAGCTCGTCGCCGGCTTCGACCCCTTCGCCAAGGAGGGAACCACCGTCGGTCAGGGCGGCGTGCCCGTCTACACCGTGCTGGCAGACGCCCTTGCAGCCGGCCAGCCCGACGTCCTCGTCGACTTCTCGCGCCCTGATGCCGCAGAGGCGAACCTGCGCGCCGCGCTCGCTGCAGGCGTCAACTGCGTGCTGGGCACCACCGGCCTGTCCGAGGAGAAGCTCCAGCAGATCTACGACGAGTCCGCAACCGGCGGCGCCGCGCTCTTCTGCGCTCCCAACTTCACCACCGGCGCCGTGCTGATGATGCTCTTCGCCCAGCAGGCGGCCAAGTACTTCCCCGATGCCGAGGTCATCGAGTTCCACCACGACGGCAAGAAGGACAGCCCCTCCGGCACCGCCGTGCGCACCGCCAAGCTCATCGCCGAGGCGCGCGACTTTGGCATGACCGCTCCCGGCCGCGAGACCGAGCTCGAGGGCATGGAAGGCGCTCGCGGCGCCCTGGTGTGCGACGTCCCCGTCCACTCCGTGCGCACCGCCGGCTACGTCGCCCACCAGGAGGTCATCTTCGGCTCTGCCGGCCAGACCCTCACCATCCGCCACGACTCCATCGACCGCTCGTCTTACATGCCCGGCGTGCTGCTGGCCGTCCGCGCAGTGGGAGACCTCGAGGGCCTCGTTGTGGGTCTGGAAAAGTTGATGGACTAACGCTACAGTAAACTGTCGTTGTTTGAAGAGACACCCAGAGGAGACGCTCATGACAGAACCTGTTTTCGGTAGGCTCGTGGCCGCCATGGTCACTCCCTTCGACGCCGATCTCAACGTCGACTTCGCTCGCGCACAGGCTCTGGCCAAGCGTCTGGTGGACGGCGGCTGCGACGCCCTCGCGGTCTGCGCTACCACCGGCGAGTCTCCCACCATCTCTCATGAGGACAAGCTGCGCCTCTTCAAGGAGGTCGCAGAGGCTGTCGCCGGCCGTGCCAAGGTCATCGCCTACTGCGGCGGCAACAACACGGCTGCCAGCGTCGCAGACGCCAAGGAGTATGCCGCCTTGGGCTGCATCGACGGCTTCCTCACCGTCGTGCCCTACTACAACAAGCCCCCTCAGGCCGGCCTCTACGAGCACTACCGCGCCATCGCCCAGGCAGTGCCCAACATGCCCATCCTGATGTACAACATCCCCGGTCGCAGCGGCATCAACATGACCGCCGAGACCACCCTGGCCCTGGCCCGCGACTTCGACAACATCGTGGGCGTCAAGGAGGCCAGCAGCAAGCAAGACCAAATCGCCACCATCGCCAAGGAGGCCCCCGAAGGTTTCTGCGTCTACTCCGGAAACGACGACGAGGTGCTCCAGATCATGGGCTACGGTGGCGTCGGCGTAGTCTCTACCATCGCCAACGTTGCACCTGCACGCTATCGCGAGGTCATCGACCTCTTTGTGAGCGGCCAGGAAGAGGCCGCTCAGGAGGCCCTCGACGCCCTCAAGCCCCTTATGAAGGAGCTCTTCGTCACTGCCAACCCCATCATGGCCAAGGAGGCCCTCGACATCCTGGGCTTTTCTGTGGGCGGCCTGCGCCTCCCGCTGGTCAAGGCCACGGCAGAGCAGCGTGCAGAGATGGAAGAGGTGCTGCGTCTAGTTGGAGACATCCGTTAGACACACGAGCCTGTCCATGATCGCAGGCAGCAAGGAGCACTTCCAGTAATGCCCAAAACCGATAGCGACGCCCCCAAGAAGGAGGCATCTGCATCTTCCGAGCGCAAGGCAGCCGGCAAGCAGCAGCGTGGGGAGAAGACCCCCTCTGTCCGCCGCACCCGCCGCGGCTCGAAGGGCCGCGGCCGTTCCAAGGCGGACGCCCCCAAGATGCGCGTGATCCCGCTGGGCGGCCTCGACGCCATCGGCAAGAACATGACCGCCTTCGAGTGCGGCGACGACATCGTGCTCGTCGACGCCGGCCTGATGTTCCCGGACGACGAGCACGTGGGCGTCGACCTCATCCTGCCGGACTACACCTACCTGCTCGAAAACGCCTCAAAGCTCCGCGGCATCGTCATCACCCACGGCCACGAGGACCACACGGGCGCCCTGCCCTACCTCCTCAAGGACCTCGACATGCCCATCGGCATCTACGGCACCAAGCTCACCTTGGGCCTCATCGAGGGCAAGCTCTCTGAGCACAAGCTCTCCAAGCAGCCCAAGCTGCA
>SFLO01000173.1 GCA_004553405.1 Coriobacteriaceae bacterium | reverse complement strand
CAGATCGAGGAGGGCTGCTTCGAGTTCGACATCAACGACGAGGACATCCACATGTCCATCGAGCGCAGGCTCACGGAGGCCATCGGCGCTGCAGGCGGCCGCCTGCACACGGGTCGCAGCCGCAACGACCAGGTAGCAACGGACACCCACCTGCACTGCAAGCAGCTGAGCCAGGGCCTCATGTACCTCGTGCTCGACCTGCGCCGCGCCCTCTACGACGTTGCCAAGGACAACTTCGGCGTTGTGATGCCGGGCTACACCCACATGCAGAAGGCCCAGCCGGTGCTCTTCAGCCACCACATGCTGGCCTACTACTGGATGTTCACCCGCGACTTCAACCGCCTCAAGGCCGCCATGGACGCTTGCGACGTGCTGCCCCTGGGCTCTGCCGCCCTGGCAGGCACCACCTACCCGCTCGACCGCGGCTTCGTGGCACAGCAGCTTGGCTTTAGCGCCATCTACCCCAACAGCATGGACGCCGTGAGCGACCGTGACTTCTTGCTCGACCTGAGCTACGCCTGCTCCACCGCGATGATGCACCTCAGCCGCCTGAGCGAGGAGCTCATCTACTGGAGCAGCAACGAGTTCAACTTCATCCGCCTGAGCGACGCCTACTCCACCGGCAGCAGCATCATGCCGCAGAAGAAGAACCCGGACTTCGCCGAGCTCATCCGCGGCAAGGTCGGCCGCGTCTATGGCGACCTCATGCAGCTGCTCACCACGCTCAAGGGCCTGCCGCTGTCCTACAACAAGGACATGCAGGAGGACAAGGAGGGTGTCTTCGACGCGGTCGATACCCTGAGCGACAGCCTCATCGTCATGGCGGGCATGATCCGCACCATGACCGTCAACGCAGACGCCATGCGCGCCGGCGCCCACGGCGGCTTCATGGCCGCGACGGATCTCGCAGACTACCTGGTGGGCAAGGGCATGCCCTTCCGCGACGCCCACGCCGTGGTGGGCCGCCTGGTGCTCGAGTGCGAGAAGGCGGGCAAGACCCTGCAGGAGCTGAGCGCCGCAGAGCTCGCCGCAGCAGACCCGCTGTTCGGCGAGGACGCGGTCAAGGCCGTCGACATCGACGAGGTGGTCTCCAAGCGCACCACCTACGGCGGCACCGGCCACGAGTCCGTCAAGCTCCAGCTGGAAGAGGCCGCGCAGAAGCTGCGCGAGGACGCAACCCGCCTCTAGGAACCACCGGCGGCAAGACCCGCCGTTCATGTTGAGACAGCGGCCCTGCCGCCTGCCGTCCACTGGCAGGCGCCCGGCCGCGCGACGCCCTATGGAAAGGACGAGAAACGTTATGAGAAAACCCGAGCTTTTGGCACCGGCCGGCAACAGGGAGGCCTTCGAGGCGGCCCTGGCTGCCGGTGCAGATGCCATCTACCTCGGTGCAGGCGAGGGCTTCAACGCCCGCTGCAACGCAGACAACTTCGCTGCGGCAGACCTCGCCGCCGCCTGCCGCGACGCCCACTTGAGGGGCCGCAAGGTCTATCTCACCGCCAACACCCTCGTGATGCCCGGTGAGATGGACGAGGCCCTAGGCCTGGTCTGCTCTGCCGCAGAGGCCGGCATCGACGCCGCCATCATCCAGGACGTGGGCCTTGCCCAGCGCCTGCGCGAGGAGCTGCCCCAGCTCGAGCTGCACAGCTCCACCCAGATGAACATCCGCGACGCCCGCGGCATCGAGTTCGCCCGCCAGCTGGGCTTTGGCCGCGTGACCCTGGCCCGCGAGCTCTCTGTCGAGCAGATTGCCAAGCTCGCCACCCTGGGGATGGACCTCGAGGTCTTCATCCACGGTGCCCTGTGCATCTGCCAGAGCGGCCAGTGCCTGCTGAGCAGCCTCATCGGCGGCCGCAGCGCCAATAGGGGCGTGTGCGCCCAGCCCTGCCGCCTGCCCTACAGCATCGTTGACGCCCAGGGCAAGAAGCTGGCAGATCCCGGCGAGTACCTGCTGAGCCCCAAGGACCTCATGGGCATCGACTACCTTCCCCAGCTCATCAAGGCGGGCGTGGCCTCCCTCAAGATCGAGGGCCGCATGAAGTCGGCTGAGTACGTCTCCACCGCCGTGGGCACCTACCGCGCCGCCCTCGACCGCGCCTGGCTCGAGGAGGACGGCTACGAGGCCAGCCCCGAGGAGAAGGCCGGGCTTTCCGAGGCCTTCTCGCGCGGGTTCTCGCCCGCCTACCTGGCCGGCGAGCGCGGCAACGAGATGATGGGCTACAAGCGCCCCAACAACCGCGGCGTGCTGGTGGGCAGGGTGTCCGGCTTCCGCAACGGCATGGTCCAGGTGGAGGCCTCAGAGCAGATCGAGCCCGGCGACCTTTTGGAGGTGTGGACCTCCAAGGGACGCACCACCTACGAGGTGCAGCAGGCAGACGACCTGCGCCCCGGCCACGTTGAGCTCTACATCCGCGGCGCCGTGAGCCCCGGAGACCGCCTCTTCCGCATCCGCAGCGCTGCGTTGGCACGCGAGTGCCGCGAGCGCACCGCAGAGGGCATGCAGGCCGTCGCCCTGCGCGCCTCCGTCACCGCTCTCAAGGGCCAGCCGCTCATGGTGGTGGTCAGCGATGACAAGGGCAACCACGGCCAGGCAGAGGGCGACGCAGTCGAGGCCGCCCGCAGCATCGCCATCACCGAAGACGACGTCATCGAGCACGTCGGGCGCCTGGGCGGCACGCCCTAC
>SFLO01000172.1 GCA_004553405.1 Coriobacteriaceae bacterium | reverse complement strand
CGGGCTGCTAGTTCTTGGAGAAGAACTCCCCTGCGCTGGGGAAGTCGGGGCCGTCCTCGTCGTCGGGGCGGGTGTGGTGGTTGCGGTAGTCGTCGAGCTCCGGGTTGCCGGTGCCCATGGCGCCGGTGCCGGCCATCTGAGCTTGGATGGAGTTGAAGAGCTCGCGCAGGCGCGGGTCGCTGATCTGGTCTTGCGCGTACTCGCCGCCGTAACCGTAGGCGCCGCCGTCGCCGTTGCGCATGTCCTCGGCCAGGGCCCAGTCGAGCCCGTAGTCGGCGCAGGTCTGCTCGTCTTCGTAGAGCAGGCTGATGGCCTGGATGTTGAGCTCGTCTCCCCCCACCACGCTCAAGAGGTCGTAGAGCTGGTAGGCGGTCTCGGTGCAGGGCAGGGTCACGTCCATGTCCTCGCTGGCCATGAGGGCGGTGTCGAGCATATCGAGGAACTCGCTCACCCTCAGGCGGCCCTTGAAGTCGTAGTTGAGGGTTTGGGGGACGTAGTCGAGCAGGGCGCGGCTGGCTGCGCTGGTGGAGGCCAGGGCGTCGAGCGCACTGCGGGTGTTGAACTGGCAGATGTTCGCCAGGGCCATGGCCTCAATGGTGCCCATGAGGCTGCCCGCCAGGCCGATGATGACCATGACGGCGGAGAGGGCACCCTCGCCCGGCGAGCCGAGCGGGCGGATGGTGTGCGCCATGTAGGGCAGCAGCGGGGTGATCAGCTCCACGCCCTCTGGCTCGCCGCCCACAAAGCACACGGCCTTCTCCTGCTCGCCCACGTTGATGATGGGGGCGTCGAGGTAGGTGAGGCCGTTGACGGCCGCCATGGCCTGGATCTCTTGCGCCAGGCGCGGGGTGATCACAGAGAGGTCGACCAAGAAGCTGCCCTCGTCTGCGATCTCGAGCAGGCCGTTGTCGCCAAGGTAGAGCTCCTCGACTTCTGAGGGGTGGGCGCAGCTGGTGATGATCACCTGGGCGCCCTGGCATGCCTCGATGCGGTTTTGCATGGTGGGGATGCCGGCGTCGTTGAGGACCACGCCCTCGCGGGGGTCGTGCGGGCCGGCGACCATCTCGTAGCCGGCGTCCACCAGGCGCACCACGGCCTCCAGGGCGGCGACGCTGCACGCTCCGCCGAAGAAGGCTATGCGGGTATCGAGGGGGCTGAACATGGGCTGCTCCTATTTCCTAGAGATCTTGCTGGCGATGCGGTCGCCGATGGAGAGGCTCTTGCGGCGATCATCGCCCCAGTAGACCACGGCCACCATGCCGGGACCCACGTGGCTGCCGATGACGGGGCCGATGTTGCACATCAGGGGCGGGACGTCCTCGCGGGACAGGCCCAGATGCTCGGCAACCCACTTGGCGTCCTTCTCGGCGTCTGCGCTGGCAACGATGATCGTCCCGGGCTTGCCCTCGGTGATGTGCCCCTGCTCAAAGAACTTCACCAGCCCCTTGAGGCTCTTCTTGCGTCCGCGCGACACGCCGGCTAAGGCGAGCGAGCCGTCCGGGTTGAAGTTGAGCATGGGCTTGACGTCGAGGGCGTCTCCCACGCGCGCCGCCGAGTCGGGGATGCGGCCGCCGCGGCGCAGTGCCTCCAGGCCGTCGCAGGTGAAGAGGCAGTTGACGTACCAGCGGGCCTCAAGCGCCCACTCGGCCAGCTGTGCCGCGCTCATGCCGGACTTGTAGTGGCGGATGGCCTCGTAGACCAGCAGTCCCTCTGCCACAGAGGCGAGCAGGGTGTCCACAACATGGCACTCCCACTGGGGGTACTTCTCCTTGAGCTCGGTGGTCACGCGGTCAACGGTATCGAAGGTGCCGGAGAGACCGCCGGTGAAGGCCAGGTAGACGGTGGGCGTGCCCTCCTTGGCCCAGGCCTCGAAGCGCTCCATGATCACGGGCAGGGGGATCTGCGCGGTGCCAGAGACCTCGCCTCCGCGCAGGCGGTCGTAGAACTCCTTGGGCTTCATGGAAACCCCCAGGTCATCGAAGTGCTCCCCGTCGTTCATCATGAAGGGGAACTCGAGGAACTCGATGCCGGCCCCGTCGAGAACCTGGCGGGGAAGGTCGCAGCAGGAGTCGAGCACGAGCCTGCAGTTTGAGTTGCGATTGATGGCCATTCCGTTCTCCTTTCAGGGAGCGGTGTGTCGAAGCTAACCTGCTGATTATAGTTTGCAATCCAAAGCGCCTGCCGCAGCGTCACGCAACTGCAGGTTTTCTGCACAGGCACGCAGAGGGCGCGCGGACCTTAGTACATGTCCGCGCCGCGCAACTCCCTAATCATGGCGTCGCGCTTGCCGTGCAGGCCCTTCTCCAGGCCGGCCGGGTAGCGGCGCGGGTTGTAGAAGCGCTTGATGGAGCCGTCCAGGCGGGCGAGCTGGGCCTTGCAGCGCGCCTTGGCGGCATGGGGATCGCTGCTGTCTTGGCCCTCGACCACGCGCCCGCCGCGCACCAGCGGCTTGAGCAGGGTCTCACGCTGCAGCTGGGCACCATAGCGCTTGCGGTGGGTGGCGTCCATGGGGTCGACGCCCACGCACTCGGCCGGGCAGCCGTCGTCGACGTCGAAGACCACGTCGCCGCAGAACATGCCGTCTGCGTCCGTGAAGCGCATGGTGTCGAGCACGCCGGGCGTGGTGATCTTGACGGTCGCCTCGGAGAGCTTGATCTTGGGGATCCACTCCTCGTAGCCAGCGGGC
>SFLO01000171.1 GCA_004553405.1 Coriobacteriaceae bacterium | reverse complement strand
CTGCAGAAGTAGCAGCCGAAGTACCAGGTGTAGAGCGCCAGCTCCTGGCTGAGCCCAAAGAGCTGCAGGCTGCCCCAGGCGATAGCGGCGCCCACCAGGGACATGAGGAGGTTGCTCGCCGGGCCGGCCAGGCCCACGATGACCTCGCCCTTGCGCACGTCCTTGAAGTAGCGCGGGTTGTAGGGCACCGGCTTGGCGTACCCGAAGACAAAGCCCGCACCGCTCAAGATGAGCAGGCCAGGCAGCAGCACCGTGCCGAAGGGGTCCACATGGCGCAGCGGGTTGAGCGACAGGCGCCCGGCATTGCGCGCGGTGGGGTCTCCCAGCTTGGCGGCGGCAAAGCCGTGGGCGCACTCGTGGATCACGATTGCGGGCACGAAGGCGAGCACCTTGAGCGCGCCGAGGATGATGGTGATGGTCATGTCCCCCGTCATGGAAGCTCCTTACCTCCGCGCAAAGGGGCGCGCGGTGCGCTAGCGGCCCTCCTCGGCCCTCTTCATCTCGGTCTCGATGGTGGCAGACAGCTCCAGCCATTCTGCCTCGAGCTTGGGCATGCGCGCCTTGAGCTCGTTGTACTCGGCCAGGCAGGCGTCAAAGCGCTCCTTGTCGGCATAGAGCGACTCGTCTGCCATGAGCTCCATGAGCTCTGCGTGGCGGGCGTCGTCTGCCTCCATCTGGAGCTCCACCTCTGCCAGGCGGGCGCGCTCCTTCTTCAGCAGGCGGTAGGCCCTGTTGCGGGCCTCTGCCTCGGCGCGCTTCTGCTCCTTGGTCTTGGGGGCGCTGCCCTTGGTGGCCGCCCCGCCGTTTGCGGCAGAGCGCTGGCCCATCTTGTTGACCTTGACGCCCTCTGCCTTGGCCGCGGCCTTGGCGGCCTCCTTGCCCTCGAAGTCCTGGCGCTTGGACATGCGCAGGTTGACTTCCTCGGGCGACGCGATGGGCTTGCCCTGGGCATCGACCTGGCCGCTCTTGTAGAGGAAGTAGTCGTAGTCGCCGGGGTAGTCGGTGATGACGCCGTTGTCCACGTAGACGATGCGGTCTGCGATGGCGCGGATGAGGTGGCGGTCGTGCGTGATGAGCACGATGGTGCCGGTGAAGCTGCGCAGCGCTTGCTCGAGGATGTCTGCGCTGGCGATGTCGAGGTGGTTGGTGGGCTCGTCCAGGCACAGCAGCGGCGTGGGCTGCACGAGCATCTTGGCCAGCGCCAGGCGGCACTTCTCCCCGCCAGAGAGCACGCGGACCTTCTTGTCGACGTCGTCGCCGCTGAAGAGGAAGGCGCCCAGCAGGCTGCGCACCTCGCTCATGGTCCAGCCCGGCGCGGCGGCGTCAAGCTCCTGGAAGACGGTCTTGTTGAGGTCGAGCTCCTCCAACTGGTGCTGGGCGAAGTAGCTCACGTGTACGTGGGTGCCGTTGACCAGGTGGCCGCTGTCCGGCTGCTCCACGCCCGCGATCATCTTGAGCAGCGTCGACTTACCCGCGCCGTTGGGACCCACCAGGGCGATCTTCTCGCCGCGCCAGATGTTGAGGTCGACCCCGTTGTAGACCTTCTTGGAGCCGTATGACTTGCACACGCCCTCGAGGTGCATGACGCAGTCGCCCGTGCGCTTGGGTTGGGGGAAGTTGAAGTGGACGGTCTTCTTCTCCTCGGGGATGACGATGCGCTCGGCCAGGATGCGCTCGAGCTTGCGCAGGCGGTCTTGGGCCTGCTTGGCCTTGGTGGCCTTGTAGCGGAACTTCTCGACGAAGGCCTCGAGGTGGGCGATCTCTTTGTCCTGAGCTTCCTTCATGGCGATGAGGTGCTCGCGGCGCTCCACGCGCTGGCGCTCGTAGTCGCTGTAGTTGCCGGAGTACATCTCGAGCTTGCCGTTGGCGATCTCCATGACGGTGTTGACCATGCCGTCCATGAAGGCGCGGTCGTGGCTCACCACCAGCACGGCGCCGTCATATCCGCGCAGGAAGTTCTCCAGCCAGCGCACGCTCTCGAGGTCGAGGTGGTTGGTGGGCTCGTCGAGCAGCAGCAGCTCCGGCTTGGAGAGCAGCAGCTTGGACAGCGCGATGCGCATCTGCCAGCCGCCGGAGAACTCGTCTGTGGAGCGCTCCATGTCCTCCTCGTGAAAGCCCAGCCCAAAGAGCACGCGGCGCGCGAGGCTCTCGATGTTGTAGCCGTCGCGGGCCTCATAGCGGTTGCGCAGGCGGCCGTACTCCTCCAGCAGGCGATCGTGCTCCTGGGGGTCTGCCACCTCCATCTCCAGCTCGAGCTCGGCGAGCTTGTCGCCCATGGCGGCCACGTCTGCCACAGAGGTCATGACCTCGTCGATGACGCTGCGGCCCTCCATCTCGATGGACTCCTGCTCGAGGTAGCCCACGCTCACGCCCTTCGAGAACACAACCTGGCCGCTGTCTGCGGAGTCGTGCCCCGAGATGATGTTCATCATCGTGGTCTTGCCGGCGCCGTTAGGGCCCACCAGGGCCACGCGGTCGCGCTCGTTGATGCGGAAGGAGGCGTCCGCGAAGAGGGTGCGGACGCCATAGGATTTGGTGAGTTTGTCTACGTTAAGAATCATAAGGAAGGATTCTAGTCCATTGGCAGCAGATAGGTAAACCGCACGGCAACTGCACCTTTACGAGCTGCGGAAACGCGGCAACAGACGGAAGGCGGGAGTAACGGCACAACCGCCGAATGGCACCGAAACGGCA
>SFLO01000170.1 GCA_004553405.1 Coriobacteriaceae bacterium | reverse complement strand
GCTGCGCACCTCGAGCGGGTCGCGCTGCTCGATGACGATGTCTGCCCCGCTGGCCAGGCTGCGGTCGAAGGTGCTCTGCGGGGCGGCGGTGTAGAAGGGGACGCCGTGGTGCTGGGCCAGCACGGCCAGCGGGTAGGTGCCGATCTTGTTAGCGAAGTCGCCGTTGGCGCAGATCCGGTCTGCGCCCACCACCACCATGTCCACCTGGCCGGCCTGCATGAGAGCGCCCGCCATGTTGTCGCACACCAGGGTGCAAGGAACGCCGGCCTGCATGAGCTCCCAGGCGGTGAGGCGCGCTCCCTGGCCCACGGGCCGGGTCTCGTCCACCCAGACCTTCTCGATAAGGCCGGCCTCCCAGCCGTGGTAGATGACAGATGTCGCCGTGCCATAGAACCCGGTGGCCAAGCTGCCGGCGTTGCAGTGGGTCTGCACGCGCAGGGGGCGGCCCAGGCGCTCTGCGAGGGCGCGCAGCTCTGGCAGGGCCAGCTCGCCGATGCGCTTGCAGCTTGCGATGTCGTCTTCCAAGGTGGCGTGCGCCAGCTCGAGGGCAGCGCTTGCCGCGGCGGGCACGCCCAAGCCTGCGGCCAGGGCGCTCATCACGGCGGCAGCGCAGCGCGACACCGCCCAGCTCAGGTTGACAGCCGTAGGGCGCACGGCTGCGATCTGCCCACAGCGCTCCTCGAAGGCAGCCTCGAAAGCAGACTCGTCTGCAGGGCGCTCGTTGAGGCACCACAGGGCCACGGCGTAGGCGCCGGCATCCCCGATGGCAGGCGCGCCGCGCACGGCGAGCTGCGCGATGGCGTCGCACACCTGCCCGGAAAGCGTGCATTCCAGGTAGGCCGCCTCATGCGGCAGCCTGCGCTCGTCCAGCAGGAAGAGGGCGCCGTTTTCCCAGTACAGCGTGCGGGGCAGCTTCTCAAGCATGGTCGTGTGCCTTTCGGGGTTGGGGTAGGCGGGCGTCACTCGTAGCCCATGGCCTCGATCTGTTCTTCAGTCATCCCAAAGTAGTGGCCAAGCTCGTGGACAACAGTCTTGCGGACCTCCTCTGCCACCACGGCCGGGTCGTCCGAGAGGCGCTCGTGCGGGCCCTTGAAGACGGTGATGCAGTCTGGGTAGTCGTCGAGGGCACCGTAGGACCCGCCGCGCTCCAGCAGCGAGACCCCGTCGTAGCACCCCAGGGTCTCTCCGTCGTCGGGCTCGTCTTCCACGGCGAACACCACGTTGTCGAGCTCTGCCAAGAAGCGCTCCGGTATGGAGTCGATGGCGTCTTCGACCAGGGCGTCGAACTCGTCGTCTGTGAAGCGGACCACGCCTACCCCCTCCTCAGCACATAGCACTTGTGGATCTTCTTGTTGCGCTCGAAGTCGGCGGGGATGGTGCGCGCCGTGATGTCGTTGATCACCACGCCGGCCTTGTTGAGCGCCGCGACGTCGGGCTCGAAGTCGCGCAGGTTGCAGCTGAAGACGATGGCCCCGCTGCGGGTGAGCAGGCGGCTGCAGCCGATGAGCAGCTCTGCGTGGTCTGCCTGCACGTCCCAGGTGCGCCTGCCCATCTTCGAGCTGTTGGAGAAGGTGGGCGGGTCGACGAAGATGAGGTCCCAGCGGTTGCGGCTGTGGCGCTGCTCTTGCACCCAGGAGAGCACGTCGGCGCGCTCGAGCTCCATGTGTTCGCCGGCGAGCCCGTTGAGCTCGAAGTTGCGGCGCGTCCACTCCTGGTAGGTGTTGGACATGTCCACCGTGGTGGTGAACTTGGCGCCGCCGGCAGCCGCGTAGACGCTGGCGCTGCCCGTGTAGGCGAAGAGGTTGAGGAAGGCCTTGCCCGGGGCAAGCTGGCGCAGCAGCTGACGGGTGTCGCGGTGGTCGAGGAAGAGGCCCGTGTCCAGGCGGTCGCCTAGGTCGACCTCGAAGAAGAGCCCGTTTTCCTGGGTGATGAGCTTGCGGCCCTCGTAGGCGGCCTCGCGCTCCTTGCGGGCGTACTGGCTGCCGCCCTTTGCGCGCATGCGCTGCTTGGCGAAGACGTCGCTGGGCTCGACCCCCATCACGGCGGGAATCACGGCCAGGGCGTCGGTCAGGCGGCGGGCCGTCTTGGCGGGGTCGATCTTCTTGGGGGCGACGTACTCGGCCACGTGCACGAGCGTCTTGCCCTCGTCTGGGCCGGCGCCGTTGTATACGTCGATGGCCAGGTTGTAGTCGGGGAGGTCCGCATCGTAGACGCGGTAGCAGGAGACGCCCTCCTTCTTGGCCCACTTGCGGCGCTGCTTGTAGACCTTGGCCAGGCGCGCGGCGAACTGCTCGACAGCGGAGTCGCTCACGTTGACCGTGCGGCCGTTGACCTCGACCACGGTACCCGTGCTCTCTGCGCCGGCCTCGTCGCCGCCGTCCAGCGCGTAGATGCGCAGGGAGGCCTCGGATGCCCCGTTGCGCACGTCGAGCTCGCGGCTGAGCGGCAATCCCAGGGCCCCGTCCACGAGCGCGTCTGCTGCGAGCACGCACAGCCCGTCGACACCCTCCGTGCCGCGCACGGCAGCAGAGAGCTGAGCGTAAAGCGCCGGCATCTGGGCGAGCGAGGCGAAGCGGCCGTCTCCCGTGAGGTTCGACGCCATGAGCGAGCCCTGAGGAAGGGCGGATGCATCGGGCTCCTGCGCCGTAAAGCTGATGAGCTCGGCCACGCCGGCGCGCTTGGCACAAGCGGCGGCATAGCGCAGTGCCCGCTCGTCTGCGTCCCAGGCGTAG
>SFLO01000169.1 GCA_004553405.1 Coriobacteriaceae bacterium | reverse complement strand
GACAGCGGCTACATGACGCGCGCGGCCTACATGATGGACAAGCTGCTGCGCAAGATCGGGCTTTCCGGCCGCAGCTTCGCCCCGCTCATCGTGGGCTTTGGTTGCAACGTGCCCGCCATCATCGCCACGCGCACGCTCCCCAGCGAGCGCGACCGCAAGCTCACCGTGATCTTGGCGCCCTTCATGTCGTGCTCTGCCAAGCTGCCCGTCTACGGCATGATCACGGCGGCCTTCTTCGGGGGAAGCGCCGCGCTGGTGATGGTGAGCCTCTACCTGCTGGGCATCCTGGTGGCCGTGGGGCTGTCGCTGCTGCTGAGCAAGACGGTCTTCAAGGGCGACGCCATGATGTACGTGATGGAACTGCCCAGCTACCGCGTGCCTGCCCTGCGCGACGTGTGCCGCCACATGTGGATCAACGCCGCGGAGTTCGTGAAGAAGGCCTTCACGATCATCTTCGTGGGCACCGTGGTCATCTGGTTCATGCAAAACTTCGACACCAGCTTCAACCCGGTGAGCGACGCCTCGTCTTCGATCCTGGCGGCCATCGGCACCTGGATGGCGCCGGTGCTGGCGCCCATCGGGCTCGACAGCTGGCAGGCGACCACCGGCCTGCTCGCCGGCCTGGCGGCCAAGGAGGCCATCGTGTCGACTCTGGCGGTGCTCACAGGCGGTGCGGGCGCTGCGGCGCTGTCGAGCGTGTTCACGCCGCTCACGGCCTATGTGTTCTTGGTGTTCATCCTGCTCTACGTGCCCTGCCTTGCCACCTTCGCCACCACGCGCAAGGAGCTGGGTTCAACCTGGCAGGCCCTCTTGTGCGTCTGCATGCAGATCCTCATCGCCTACCTCGTCTGCTTCGCCATCTACCACGTGGGCCTGCTCTTCCTGTAGCCCGCGCTGGCTCCGAGGGAGTTTCTAGTTGGAGGGGTATACTGGCTGGCGCTGATTTTTTGTGAAGGAGGACGGGGATGCAGGGTGACTTCAGGCTTGTGAAAAAGCAGCTTGTGGGGGCGATGGATGCTGTGGCGCAAGCTGGAGTGGGGGAGCACACCGCCGTGTACGCCCTGCTCGACACCGAGGATCCGTCGTGGCCCTTCGAGTTCAGGTGGGTGCAAAAGGGCGGCGCCGTCACGCGCGAGAACAGCCTCATCAACGAGCGTCTCTTCGAGAGCGGCTGCATCGACTTTGGGTTTCGCGAGGTGCGCGACGAGGACAACCTCGAGGGCGTGCTCTACAAGGGCATCGAGGAGATGCTCGCAGACCCGGACTGCATCGGCGTGGCGGGGCTGGACTTCTTCGACGGCAGCGAGAAGGTGCGCATGGCGCGCGGCATCGAGGCCGAAGACGAGGAAGACGAGCCCGACTCCCTGCGCTTTGCGCTCTTCGCCAAGGGCGTGCAGGGCAACGTGGTCGACGGCGAGCCCGCGCAGGAGCTCGACTACGAGGACGTGCCCCGCGTCTTGGGCCTGATCTTCAAGTTCACCGCCGCCACCGAGGAAGGGCCCGCGACCCTGGTGGCGTTCCAGCGCATCCAGCGCATGTGGATACAGAAGAAGTCGAGCTACCTGCTCTTCAACCGCGAGGGCGGAATGGAGGCCTTCTCTGACCGCAGCCTCAAGCTGGGCAACTCCTTTGACTTCATCATCTTCGACGGCCTGGTGTGCTTCCGCAGCCTCAAGACCCTGGAGGGCCTGTTCGGCTTCCGCCGCCTGATGCAAGAGCATGCGCGCGAGTACGCCGAGGCGCTCGACCACCTTGTTGCGGGCTCAGAAAAGCTTGAGGAGCGCATCTCGCAGAGCCCCACCGTCGCCGCCAAGCTGATCAAGATCCAGCGCCAGGAATCCCCCGTGGTGGACATGGCGCCCCAGGAGCTGGAGTACCGCGTCAAGCGCATCGCCGCGTACAGCAGCAAGATCAACTTCGCCGAGGACAGCCGCGTGATGCTCGTCACCAACGGCAACGTCAACGACTTCCTGCGCCTGCTGGGAGACGACGTGCTCGTGTCCCCGCTCACAGACGCACGCTACCTCTCGCGCAGCAAGCGCCGCCTCGACCACGAGGAACCCAGCGAATAGCGCCGCCCCCCGCACCTTTGCAGCTGCAAGCGTCGGCGGCGGTTCCCGCCGCCCCTAGTTGGGGGCGCGTTGATGCGCGGCCAGCGCTGCTGGACACCGCCCGGCAGCGCTGGGGAGCCTTCGAGCTCTTGGATGCGGACAGCCCCGTCGGCCCCTTTCTCAAAAAGTTCGCCCGTTGAACTGTGGATGAACGAGGCCCCTTTTGTGGAAAACTCGAGCGCCCCTCAGGGGGCGCTCGTAGTTGAGAGGCTGATCGCGCTCTGATTCCGCCCAGATTCTGATGAGATTCGGCCAGGATTTCACCCAGATGCCGCTCTGGACTCGCTCTTGTTTTGCTCGGGTTTCACTCGTGTTTTATTCGGCTCAGCGGTAGGTCTGCCTGGTATCTTCGGCCCCTGCAGATGCTGCGAGGGAGGTGCATGGCCATGGTGGACGACGATCTCAAGCTCAAGCTGGGATGCCTGCTGAGGAGGCTGGGCCTGCAGCACGCGCCGCGGCAGGTGCTCGCCTGCATGGGGGCGGGCCTTGCCCTGCTCGCAGGGTTTGCCGTGTGGCGCTTCTGGCCGGCGGGGGGTGAGCTCTGCGCAGCTAACGAGGGCGTCTTGCAGGTCGAGGTGCAGGCAAGCGGGGCAGAGGAGCAGGTCATAGCCGTCGACGTCGAAGGCGAGGTTCGCCACCC
>SFLO01000168.1 GCA_004553405.1 Coriobacteriaceae bacterium | reverse complement strand
GCCGCGGCTGGCCCTTCTTGTCCCCTGGTTCCACGTTCGCCTCCTCTCGCGTGCGGCCGACCCGCTGCAGACACAGCTCAAAACATGAGAGGGCCCGGCACCCCCGCCCCTCGGGCTGTAGGTGCCGGGCCCCGCTGCATACCTAGACCAGGATGCCCTTGCAGTGGTCGATCTCGTGCTGGATGACCTCGGCGATCCAGTCGCGGTACGAGCGCTCCTTGTCGACGAGCACGCCGTCTTCGAGCACCTGGTAGGCGACCTTGATGCGCTTGAAGCGCTTGACGGTGGTCTCGCGCTCGAGGCTCATGCAGCCCTCCTCTGCGGTGTAGGGGCTGGAGAACCACTTGATCTTGGGGTTGTACATGACAACGGGACGCTCGGCGTCATAGAAGACGATGATGTCCTTGAGCTCGCCGATCATGTTGGCGGCCAGGCCGGCGCACTCGTCCTTGATGGACTCGAGGGTGTCGACCAGATCCTGGGCGATCTGGGCGTCCTCTGCGGTTGCGGGCTGGGAGGGCTTGGCCAGGAACTCCTCGTCGTGGACCAGCTCTTTGATCATGGGGTACTCCTTATCTCATGCGCCGCTGCGCGCGGCGCCCTTCTCTCGCGTCATTACAGGGTAGCAGAGAGCCCCAAGCCCAAGGGCGCGGGCTCTCATGAAAAAGGGAGGGCGCCCCAGCGGACGCCCTCCCTTCGAGAGTGCCTGCAGCAGCGCTTACAGGGCGCTGTACATCTCCTTGAGCTTGAGCAGGTGCTCGTAGCGCTCCATGGCGGCGCGCTCGTTGCCAGCAAACAGCTCCTCTGCGCGCTCCGGGAACTCGCGGGTCAGGCGGCTGTAGCGAGCCTCGTTCATCAGGAACTCGCGATACCCGCCCTGGGGCTCCTTGCTGTCGAGGATGAACTTGTTGCCGTCACCAGCGTTGGGGTTGAAGCGGAAGAGATTCCAGTAGCCGCAGTCGACGGCCTTCTTCATCTCATCTTGGCAGTGCAGCATGCCGCCCTTGATGGAGTGCATCTCGCAGGGGCTGTAGCCGATGATGATCGACGGGCCGGGGTAGGCCTCTGCCTCCTGGATGGCCTTCAGGGTCTGGGCGGGCTTGGCACCCATGGCGACCTGGGCGACGTAGACGTAGCCGTAGGAGATGGCGATCTCTGCCAGGGACTTCTTCTTGATGTCCTTGCCCGCAGCGGCGAACTGGGCAACCTGGCCGATGTTGGAAGCCTTGGATGCCTGGCCGCCGGTGTTGGAGTAGACCTCGGTGTCGAAGACGAAGATGTTGACGTCCTTGCCGGAGGCCAGCACGTGGTCGAGGCCGCCGAAGCCGATGTCGTAGGCCCAGCCGTCGCCGCCGAAGATCCAGAAGCTCTTCTTGGTGAGGTGATCCTTGTGCTCGAGCATCTTCGCGGCTGCCTCGCTGCCGTCCTCGGCCATCTGCTCGAGGAAGGGCAGCAGCTCTGCGGTGACGCGCTTGGACTCGTTGGCGTCGTCCTTGTTGGCCAGCCAGTCCTCGAGGGTGTCGCGCACGACCAGGTCGGGGCCGCTTGCCAAGATCTCGTTGGCGGCGTTGACCAGGATCTCGCGGGTTGCCTCATAGCCGATGTACATGCCCAGGCCGAACTCGGCGTTGTCCTCGAACAGCGAGTTGGACCATGCGGGGCCGTGGCCGTTGTGGTCGACGGTGTAGGGGCTGGTTGCAGCCGGGCCGCCCCAGATGGAAGAGCAGCCGGTGGCGTTGGCCACGTACATGCGGTCGCCGAACATCTGGCTCACGATGCGCGCGTAGGAGGTCTCGGCGCAGCCGGCGCAGGCACCGGAGTACTCCAGCAGCGGGTGCTTGAACTGCATGCCCTTGAGGGTGAGGTCGACGGTCTCGGGCTTGACGGAGACGTTCAGGGCGCAGTAGTCGAAGCTCTCCTGCTGCTCGAACTCCTGCTCGGCCGGAGCCATCTCGATGGCGCCAACCTTGCACATGCCGATGCACACGCCGCAGCCCATGCAGTCCATGGGGCTCACAGCCAGGCTGTACTCGTAGAGGCCCTTGGCCTTGCCGGCCTTGACGGGGGCATGCTTGGTCTGGGCGGGGGCGCCTGCCATCTCCTGGGCGTCGAGGGCGTAGGGGCGGATGCAGGCATGGGGGCACACGAAGGTGCACTGGTTGCACTGGATGCACTTCTCGGGGTCCCAGGTGGGGGCGGTCACGGCGACGAAGCGCTTCTCGTAGTTGGCAGCGCCGGTCTCGAACTGGCCGTCGACATGGTCCATGAAGACAGAGACGGGCAGGCGGTCGCCGTCCATGTTGCCCACGGGCTTCATGATCTGGGTGACCTGCTTGATGACCTCGGGGCGGCCCACAAGCTCAGGGGCGGTCGAGGTGTCGACAGCATCTGCCCAGGAGGCGGGAACCTCGACGCGGTGGAAGGCGGTGGCGCCTGCGTCGATGGCCTTGTGGTTGCAGTCGACGACATCTTGGCCCTTCTTCATGTAGGACCTGGTGGCGGCGTCCTTCATGTACTGGAGGGCGTCTGCCTGGGGCAGCACCCCAGAAAGGGTGAAGAAGGCGGACTGCAGGATGGTGTTGGTGCGCTTGCCCATACCCACCTGGATGGCCAGCTCGGTCGCGTCGATGGTGTAGAGCTGGACGTTGTTGGCTGCGATGTAGCGCTTGGACGCAGCGTCGAGGTGCTCCTCGAGGCCCTCCATATCCCACTGGCAGTTGATCAGGAAGCTGCCGCCGGGCTTGACGTCTT
>SFLO01000167.1 GCA_004553405.1 Coriobacteriaceae bacterium | reverse complement strand
GCAACCAGCAGGAAGACGATGAGTTCGAACAGCTCCAAGGAGACTTCCTCCAAGACGAACGCGATGACAGCGGGATTGACCCATCATTATCGCGCGCCGCGCACCCGCTGCCCCATGCTGCCGCCCAGCTGTAACCCAACCCCCGCGCGCCGGCCTGGGCTATCATGCACAGGCACGCCCTGGCACACGCCTGGCGCGCCGCCCGCGCCCTATCCGCCCGCCACCAGAAAGGCCGCCCATGCTCAACATCGTCCTCTTCGAGCCGGAGATCCCCGCCAACACCGGCACCATCGGGCGCAGCTGCGTGCTCACAGACAGCCGCCTGCATCTCATCGAGCCGCTGGGCTTCTCGCTCGACGACCGCATGATCCGCCGTGCGGGCATGGGCTACTGGCACGACCTCGACGTCACCACCTACCCCAGCTGGGAGGCCTTCACCGCCGCCCACCCCGGCGCGCGCATGTGGTTCCTCAGCGCGCGTGCCGCCCGCAGCTACGCGCAGGTCGACTACCGCGACGAGGACTTCCTCGTCTTCGGGCGTGAGAGCTGCGGCCTGCCAGAAGAGCTGCTGGCCCAGCACGAGGGAAGCGGCCTGCGCATCCCGCAGCTCGTGCGCGAGGGCCTCACGCCCGCCACCTCGCACGGGCCTGCCAGCGACCCGGCCGACCCCGCCGCCGTGAGCCTCAACCTGAGCAACGCCGCCAACATCGTGCTCTTCGAGGCACTGCGCCAGCTGGGCTTCCCCGGCCTCGAGGCAGACGGCACGCACCCCCTCTGACCTGCGGTTTTTCCGCTTAACCCCCCAAACCTACCGCTCCCGCTCACCGAAGCCGGGGTTTTCCGTGAACGGCGCCGCCCGCTTGCTGCGTATATTCCTGAATGGATAAAGCTTCGTTTTTCTGATGGAGAACACCAGCATCGAAAGGAGGAGGTTTGGAAACCACTGCACTCGCATTGCTGGGCGCGCTGATCGTGCTCCCGGCTGTGGTCGCGGCCCTGCTGCTCGCTGTGCGCGCAGACAAGCCCCGGACCTTCATCACGGTCATCGGTGCCCTGGCCATCGCCTGCCTGTCTGTCCTGGCAGCGGCGGTGTTTTTGCCCCAGAGCAGCCAGGGTGCCCTGTACTTCGCCGTGCCGGAAGGGGTGGCCGAGGGCATCTCGTACGTGACCATCGGCATCGACCTCGTGCTTGCCGCCTACATCATCGGCAAGGGCCTGGCCAACAAGAAGTACCTCGCACCCGTGCTCGCCCTGGTGCAGATCGTGCTCATCGTGTGGTTCGAGCTCAGCATCGCCCACGGCATCGCCGTCGAGCAGGCGATCTGCATCGACAACCTCAGCGTGATCATGATCTTGGTCATCGGCATCATCGGCAGCGGCATCTGCGTCTACGCCCTGGGCTACATGCGCGACCATGAGCGCCACAACCACGGCGGCAAGGACCGCAGGCCCACCTTCTTCGCGCTGATGTTCGTCTTCCTCTCTGCCATGTTCGCCATCGTCGTGGCCAACAACCTCACCTGGATGCTGTGCGCCTGGGAGGTCACCACCGTGTGCTCCTTCGCGCTCATCGGCTACACCCGCACCCAGGAGGCCATCGACAACGCCAACCGCCAGATCATCCTCAACCTCATCGGCGGCCTGGCCTTCGCCCTGGCCCTGGTGTGGGTGGGCATGCTCTACGGCGTCATGAGCTTCAGCGAGTTCGTCGCGCTCACCTCCAGCTACACCGCCGGCGGCTACAGCTTCCTCACCGTCATGCCGGTGCTGCTGCTGGCCCTGGCCGGCTTCACCAAGGCCGCCCAGATGCCCTTCCAGTCGTGGCTGCTGGGCGCCATGGTGGCCCCCACGCCCACGTCCGCCCTGCTCCACAGCTCCACCATGGTCAAGGCCGGCGTCTTCCTGCTCATCAAGCTGGCCCCCTGCCTGGGCGCCAACCTGCCGGGCTACGTCGTGATGTTCGTGGGCGGCACCACCTTCATCATGTGCGCGCTGGCCGCCATCAACATGAGCAACGCCAAGCGCGTGCTGGCCTACTCCACCATCTCCAACCTCGGCCTGATCACCCTGTGCGCCGGCATCGGCAGCGCAGCCGCCATCTGGGCCGCCATCTTCCTGCTGGTCTTCCACGCCGCGGCGAAGTCCCTGCTCTTCCTGTGCGTGGGCACGGCAGAGCACCATGTGGGCAGCCGCGACATCGAGTCCTTCGACCAGCTCTTCGAGAAGATGCCCATGCTGGCCCGCCTCATGGCCCTGGGCATCCTGGTGATGTTCGTCGCCCCCTTCGGCATGCTCATCTCCAAGTGGGCCGCCTTCCAGGCCATCATCACCAGCGGCAACGTGGTCCTCATCCTCATCCTGGCCTTTGGCTCCGCGGCCACCTTCATGTTCTGGGCCAAGTGGCTGGGCAAGATCCTCTCCATCGCCCATGCGGGCGACGAGAACGTCGAGCTGAGCGTCTACCGCTCTGAGTGGGCCTCCATGGGCCTCATGACCGTGCTCGCGCTGGGCATGTGCATCGGCTTCCCGCTGATCAGCGGCTCTGTGGTGGTGCCCTACCTCGACGCGGCCTTCGGCTCTGGCACAGAGGGCCTGATCACAGATGGCAACATGTGGATCATGGCCGTGCTCTCCTTTGTCGTGGCCCTCATCTTCCTCTGCTTCAAGGGCGGCACCAAGAAGCGCGTGGTGCCTGTCTACATGGCAGGCACCGGCATCGACTTCGACCAGCGCACCTACCTCAACTCCTTCGGCGCA
>SFLO01000004.1 GCA_004553405.1 Coriobacteriaceae bacterium | reverse complement strand
CGGCAACATGGGTGCCTACGGCGCGGCCCTGCTCGCCCGCGACCGCGCCACGGGAGAGGGGTCCACCCTGCTCACGCCGGAGCAGATCGACCAGCTCCAGATCAAGCACACCACGGTGCGCTGCAAGAAGTGCGACAACAACTGCCTGCTCACCATCAACGACTTCGGCAAGGACCCGCAAACCGGCAAGCACCACCGCTTCATCACGGGCAACCGCTGCGAGAAGGGCGCCGGCAACGCAGACGCCCTGGCCAAGGTGCCCAACCTCTACGAGTTCAAGGAGCACCTGCTCTTCGACCGCGAGTGTCTGCCGCGCGCAGAGGCCAAGTACGGCTCCGTGGGTATCCCCCGCGCGCTCAACATGTACGAGAACTACCCCTTCTGGCACAGCTTCTTCACCACGCTGGGCTATCACGTCGAGCTGAGCGAGTCCAGCTCGAAGAAGACCTACGAGGCCGGCATCGAGTCGATGCCCTCGGAAAGCGTCTGCTACCCCGCCAAGCTGAGCCACGGCCACATCATGGACCTGCTGCAGCGCGACATCGACTTCATCTGGATGCCCTGCGCGCGCTGGGAGCGCCAGGAAGACGAGACGGCCAACAACCACTACAACTGCCCCATCGTCATGAGCTACAGCGAGGCGCTCAAGCTCAACGTCGACGAGCTGAGGGGCTCGAGCATCGACTTCCTCAACCCCTTCCTGCCCTACCACGACAAGGAGGCCCTCAAGCTGCGCCTCTTCGAGCAGCTTAACGTCAAGCGCCACGAGCAGCTCGCCGCCAAGGGCGTGCGCGTGGCCGGCGAGCTCTTCCCCTCGCGCCAGGAGATCGACGACGCCGTCGAGGTCGCCTGGGGCGTTGACGAGGGCTTCAAGGCCGCCATGCAGGCCAAGGGCGAGGAGGTCCTGCGCTGGCTGGAGGAAACCGGCGGGCACGGCATCGTGCTGGCGGGGCGCCCCTATCACAACGACCGAGAGATCAACCACGCCATCCCCGAGCTGATCACCAGCTACGGCCTGGCGGTGCTCACGGAGGACTCCGTGGCGCACCTGGGCCAGGTGCAGCGCAACCTGCGCGTTTACGACCAGTGGATGTACCACACCCGCCTCTACCGCGCGGCCAAGGTGGTTACCCAGCGCAACGACCTCGACCTCATCCAGCTCAACAGCTTCGGCTGCGGCCTGGACGCCCTCACCACAGACGAGGTGCAGGAGATTCTCGAGGGCAGCGGCAAGGTCTACACCTGCCTCAAGATCGACGAGGTCTCGAACCTCGGCGCCGCCCGCATCCGCCTGCGCTCGCTGCTGGCCGCCCTGCGCCAGCACAGCGACGCCTCGTCCATGCTCGACGAGGAAGCGCTCGACAAGGCCATCTACGACAACATCAAGGTCTGCGGCTGCAGCCCCACCGGGCACTTCGACATCCAGCGCGAGGCGGAGTCGACGGAGTTCCCCCGCGTGGAGTTCACCAAGGAGATGAAGGAGGAGGGCTGGACCATCCTGGCCCCCCAGATGTCGCCCATCCACTTCGAGCTGCTCATCCCCGTGTTCAAGCGCTTCGGCTACAACATGGAGCTGCTACCCGCCGTCGACCCCGGTGCCGTGGAGGCCGGTCTCAAGTACGTCAACAACGACATCTGCTACCCCTCGATCCTGGTCACCGGCCAGATCCTCGAGGCTGTCACCAGCGGACGCTATGACATGAGCCGCACGGCTGTCATGATCAGCCAGACCGGCGGCGGCTGCCGCGCCACCAACTACATCTCGCTCATCCGCAAGGGCCTCAAGGAGGCGGGCTACGGCCACGTGCCCGTGGTGGCCCTGGCCCTGGGCTCCACCAACGAGTCGAACTCCGGCTGGAACCTCACGCCCCCCATGCTCAAGGCGGCGATCCCCGCCCTGCTCATGGGCGACCTGCTGATGATGCTGCTCTATCGCGTGCGCCCCTACGAGGCCGTGCCCGGCAGCGCCAACGCCCTGTTCGAGAAGTGGATGGCCTACCTGAACGAGACCGTGGCCACCATGAAGCTGCGCGAGGCCAAGAAGCTCTACGGCACGATCGTGCGCGAGTTCGACGAGCTCCCCTGCGTCGACTTCGGCAGCAAACCCCGCGTGGGCGTGGTGGGAGAGATCTTGGTCAAGTTCCACCCCACCGCCAACAACGAGGTTGTGAAGGTCATCGAGGAGGAGGGCTGCGAGGCCAACGTTCCCGGCTTGGTGGACTTCTTCCTCTTCGGCCTGGCAAACCGCGTCTTCCGCCATCAGACGCTGGTCCCCAACAAGAAGAACGACGTCGTCTTCCGTAACCTGGTGAACTACCTCGAGCACCTGCGCGAGCCCATCCGCAAAGCCCTGCGCGAGAGCAAGCGCTTCGAGCCCTTCGGCACCATCTGGGAAACCGCCGAAGGTGCGGGCGAGATCTTGGATCTGTGCAACACCATGGGCGAGGGCTGGCTGCTCACCGGCGAGATGGTCGAGCTCATCAAGGGCGGTACGCCCAACATCGTGTGCGCGCAGCCCTTCGCGTGCCTGCCCAACCACGTTGTGGGCAAGTCCGTGATCAAGGAGCTCCGCCGCCGCTATCCCCAGACCAACATCGTCGCCGTGGACTACGACCCCGGCGCCTCCGAGGTCAACCAGCTCAACCGCATCAAGCTGATGATCGCCGTCGCCTTCAGCAACAAGGAGGAGGCGGAGAGGGAGGCGCGGGCCGAGTAGCAGCCTGCTCGACTCCCCTGCCAACGAGAAAGGGCCCCGCGCGTGCGGGGCCCTTTGCGTAGCGTGCTTGCGCTCTTCGAGCGGCGGGTTTACTCCTGGGGCAGGAGGGCCTGGGCAATATAGACGGCGTTGAGGGCGGCTCCGCGGAGCAGCTGGTCTGCGACGACCCACAGGGCGATGCCCTTGTCGTCGCCCACGGTGTGGTCCCTGCGCACGCGGCCCACAAAGGTCTCGAAGGAGTCTGCGTGCAGTGCGGGCATGGGGTAGACGTTGTTGGCGGGGTCGTCCTCCAGGGTGACGTGTGTGCCGTTGGCGAGGGCCTCCTTCACGGCCTCGACGCTCACGGGGCGGTCGAACTCGATGTTGATGCTCTCGCTGTGGCAGCGCAGCACGGGCACGCGGACGCAGGTGGGGGCAACCTCGATGGAGTCGTCAGCGAAGATTTTCTTGGTCTCCACCACCATCTTCCACTCCTCCTTGGTGTAGCCCTCGGGGACGTCGTTGAGGTAGTCGCCGTCGACGAAGACGTCGATGTGGGGGATGCAGTTGAAGGCGATCTGGTGGGCGAAGGCCTTGGGCTCGAACTCCTCGCCGGCAAGGTACTGGCCCGTCTGGACCTGCAGCTCCTCCATGCCCTTGGCGCCTGCGCCCGAGGAGGACTGGTAGCTGCTGACGATGATGCGGTCGATGTGGCCCAGGGCGCGCAGCGGCTCGAGGGCGACGACCATTTGGATGGTGGTGCAGTTGGGGTTGGCGATGACGCCGTTGTGCTCGGCGATGGCGGCGGCGTTGACCTCGGGGACCACCAGGGGGACGTCGGGGTCAACGCGGAAGGCAGAGGAGTTGTCGATCATGACGGCGCCGGCCTCGGTGACGGCCTGGCGGAACTTCTTGGAGACAGAGGCGCCGGCGGAGAACAGGGCGATGTCGACACCCTGGAAGGACTCCTCGGTCATCTCCTGGATGGTGAGCTCGCCAGCGGGGACCTGGCCGCAGCCCGCGAAGGGGAGCGTCTGGCCGGCGGAGCGGGCAGAGGCGAGGACGCGGACCTCGGATGCGGGGAAGTCGAGCTGCTCCAGGCACTTGAGCATCTCGCGGCCCACTGCTCCGGTTGCGCCCGCGACTGCGACGACGGGATGGGCGGGCATGGGTTTGGTCCAGGCCATGGTGTGTTCCTCCTGCTTTTCGGGGTTGGGCTCTCAGAGTGCGTCCATCATAGCGCGGCTTGTTTTCTGCTCCCTGCGTTTCGGCTGCCCAGACGGGGAGCGGCTGCTCGCATCCAACCCCGTGCCGCAAGGCAGTGCCCAAAGAGGCGGACACGGGGAGATTCCGTCCTGCTCCTATAATGGGCTGCGTTGCAAGAGGAGGAGCCCCATGGAGAGGGGAGAGACGATGATCGATGTTGCCGTGGTGGGCGGAGGTGCGGCGGGCCTGTGCGCAGCCATAGCCGCTGCGGGTGCGGGCGCCTCCGTCACCGTCTTCGAGGCCGCCGAGCGCGTGGGAGCCAAGATCCTGGCCACGGGCAACGGCCGCTGCAACCTCACCAACGCGGAGCTCTCCGCAGACGACTACAACCAGCCCTCCTTCGTCGAGCCGGCGCTGAGCCTGTGGGGTCCAGAGGTCGTGCTCGCATGGTTCGAGGAGCAGGGCCTGCTCACCGCCCTCGAGCGCGAGGGGAGGGTCTACCCGCTCTCGAACAGCGCCAACAGCGTGCTCGACGTCTTGCGCTCTGCATGCGCCCGCGCTGGTGCGGAGGTGCGGACCTCCGCGCGCGTCGAGCGCATCGCGCCGCTCGGCCGGGACGGGGGCTTCGATATCGAGCTCGAGGGCGGAGAGCGCCTGCGCGCGGGGAGCGTGGTGGTCGCTGCCTGTACGGACGGCGCCCGCTTGCTGGGGGGCTGCGGCCACGAGCTGGTGCCGCCCCAGCCGGTGCTGGGAGCCCTTGCAACGGACACCGCGCCCATCCGGGGCCTGAGCGGCGTGCGCGTCAGGTGCAGGCTCCGGCTGCTCGACGGTGCGCGCGAGCTCTTCTCCCAAGAAGGCGAACTGCTCTTCAGGGACTACGGCATCAGCGGCATCGTCACCTTCAACGCCAGCCGCTTCGCCCTGCCTGGCTGCACGGCCGAGGTAGACCTCATGCCCTCCATGAGCGAGGAGGGGCTATTGGGGCTGCTGCAGGCGAGGGCTGCGTGGGCGACCAGCTACGACGAGCTCATGCAGGGCATCTTCCACAGCCAGGTGAACAGGGCGCTGCTGCGTGCAGCGGGCTGCAAGCCCAGCATGGAACCCGCGCCCGAGGGGCTGTGCAAGGTCGCCCATGTGGCCAAGGCCCTGCGCCTGCGCGTGGAGGGCCCGGGCGACCCCAAGCACGCCCAGGTGACCCGCGGCGGCGCTGCCGTGAGCGGCTTTAACCCCGGCACCCTCGAGTCGCTGCGCGCGCCGGGCCTTTTCGCCTGCGGCGAGTGCCTCGACGTCGACGGTCCCTGCGGCGGCTACAACCTCCACTGGGCGTGGGCCAGCGGGCTTGTCGCCGGGAAGGCCGCCGCTTCCCGCTGCGCGGGCTAGCGGCAGCCCTGCAAAACAAGGCCTCTAACGAAACTTTGCCAAGATTTGACATGCGCCTTTCTGGCGCTTGTCTGCGCTTCCCTAGCATCTCCACCGTAGGAAGACCCTGCAATTGGAGTAACACGTTATATGGAAGCAAGCATCTTCGCAGTATTGTCCGCCGTGGCGAGCGACCCCATCTTGGGCCTGATCATCCTCCTGTGCCTGGGAGCGACCGTCGTCAACGGCGCAACGGACGCCCCCAACGCCATCGCGACGGTGGTGGGCACGCGCGCCATGAGCCCCACAGCGGCCATCGCCATGGCAGCCGTGGGCAACTTCGTCGGCCTGGTGCTGATCACATCCGTGAGCACGGCCGTTGCCAGCACGATCTTCGGCATGGTCGACTTTGGGGGAGACAACCACGCGGCGCTCGTGGCGCTGGCCGCCGCCATGGTGGCCATCATCGTGTGGGGCGTGGTGGCCTGGGCCTTCGGCATCCCCACCAGCCAGAGCCACTCCCTCATCGCCGGCATCACCGGCGCAGCCATCGCCCTCCAGGGAGGCTTGGGCGGCATTAACGCCGAGCAGTGGGTCAAGGTCCTCTACGGCCTGGTCATCAGCACCTGCCTGGGCTTTGGCACGGGCTGGCTGTTCACCCGCCTCATCAAGAAGCTCTGCGAGCGCATGAGGCGCTCCGCCGTCAACTCCTTCTTCAAGTGGGCTCAGATCATCGCAGGGGCCGGCGTAGCGGTGCTCCACGGTGCGCAGGACGGCCAGAAGTTCCTCAGCCTCACCATGCTCGGCGTCATGCTCGGCGTCTACGGCACGGCGGAGATGAGCGGCTTCCCGCTGTGGATGGTCGTGCTCGTGAGCCTCACGATGTCGCTCGGCACGGCGGTGGGCGGCCGCAAGATCATCAAGAGCGTCGGTATGAGCATGGTGAAGATGGAGCAGTACCAGGGCTTTGCCGCCTGCCTGTCCGCCTGCTTCTGCATCGGCCTGGCCACCTTCACGGGCATGCCCGTCTCCACCACCCACACCAAGACCACGGCCATCATGGGCGTCGGCGCCGAGAAGAGGCTCCGCGCCGTCAAGTGGAACCTCGCCGGCTCGATGGTCCTCACCTGGATCCTCACCTTCCCCGGCTGCGGCCTGCTCGCCTTCGTCTTCACGCACCTGTTCCTGCTCGTCCTCTAAGGGGGAGAGATGATCAGCGAACTCACATACAAGAAAGGATATGCCATGCAGAAAAGGGACGGCTTCGACTACTTCGACGCGTTTTCCAAGCAGGCGGCATACGCCCAGGAGATGGCCCTCAACCTCGAAAGCGCGCTCGAGGCGGGCGAGCTGGGGACGAGGGAGCTCATCGACGCCCTGCACACCGTTGAAAACGATGCGGACCAGGTGAACCACGAGATCCAGGCGCATCTGCTGAGCGACTTCGTCGTCCCCATGGAGCGCGACGGACTGGGAAGCCTCGCCCACGCCCTCGACGATGTCTCGGACGCTATCGAGGAGGTCTCCCTCAACGCCTACATCTTCGGGTTCTCGTCCTTCGGCGAGAAGGGCTCCCTCATGGTGGGCATGCTGTCGAGCGCCTGCAGCGTGCTCTGCAGTGCGACAGACGAGCTGGGAGACTACCGCAAGAGGTCTGCCGAGCTCAAGCGCATGCTGGTGCAGGTGCAGACCTATGAGAGCGAGTGCGACCGCATCTTCGTGGAGGCGGCGCACGCGCTCTATGCAGACGGCGGGCTCGACGCAGAGAGGCGCCGTATACTCCACACCATGCTGCGGGTGGTCGAAGACGCCATGGATGCGGTGGAGAACGCCGCAGAGCGCATCGAGTCGATCGTCGCAGAGAACATCTAGGGGCGGTGCGCCCGCAGACCAGAGCGGCAGCGGGGCCGACTTTGCGCAGAATTGTCACCGCGAAGGCGGCGCGCCCCGTTGCAGCAGACATACAATGAACCCATGATTTACTACGTAGAAGACGACACCAACATCCGCGAGCTCGCGCTCTACGCCCTGCGCCAGGCGGGGCTCGAGGCGCAGGGGTTCCCCGATGCCCGCGCCTTCCAGGAGGCCTGCGCCATGCAGATCCCCCAGCTCGTCTTGCTCGACATCATGCTCCCCGGCACAGACGGGCTCGCCCTGCTCGACGAGCTGCGCCGCGACCCCAAGACCAGGGACATCCCCGTGATGATGCTCACCGCGAAGGGGACCGAGTACGACAAGGTCATCGGGCTCGATGCCGGTGCGGACGACTACCTCGCAAAGCCCTTTGGGATGATGGAGCTCGTGAGCAGGTGCAATGCCCTGCTGAGGCGCGCATCGCGCGGCGGCGCGGGCAGCGCGGCAAGCGAGGACATCCTAGAGTGCGGCTGCATACGCCTCAGCCCCAGCGCACACGAGGCCTGGGCGGGGGGCAGCCTGCTCGACCTGACCCTGAAGGAGTTCGAGCTGCTCCGCAAGCTGATGGAGGAGGAGGGCCGCGCGCTCACCCGCGCCCAGCTGCTCGAGGACGTCTGGGAGATAACCTTCATCGGCGAGACCCGCACGGTCGACGTGCATATCCGCCATATCCGCCAGAAGTTGGGCGACGATGCGCATTACATCGAGACCATCCGCGGCGTAGGCTATAAGCTCAACGACAAGCCCGAGGCCAAGGTGTGAGATCGCGCCTGGCGATCTACGTCCTTATAATATCGCTCATCGCTTGCCTGTGCGCCGGTCTGGCCTCGGCGTCCATGCTCAGGAGCGGCGCTATCGACGCCGCGCATGACCAGCTGGAGAGCGAGGCGCTGGCGCTCAGCACGATACTGGCCGGCAACAGCGACGACGCCGCGCGCGAGTCGCTGCGCACGGTGGCCACGAACGGCTCGCTGCGCATTCAGCTGATACAGGCCGACGGCACAGTGGTCTCCGATACGCGCACGCTCAGCGGCATGATAACGCTCGATACCGCCGAAAACCCCGAAATAGGCGAGGCGTTCACCGGCAAGAGCGCCTACCGGCTCAGCAGCGAGGGCACCAACGACATGATGTACGTGGCGGTGCCGTTCAGCGACACGCTGGTGCTGCGCATGCTGAAGTCGATGAACGCGGTTTATAAGGATGTGGATTCTCGTATACGCATAGTGTGCATGTGGCTGGCGATAGTGCCGCTGCTCGCGCTGGTGCTGATAGTGGTCATGGCCCGCATGCTGGGCCGGACGGCCGGTCAGCTTTCCGGCGGCTTCAAGCAGCTGGCCAGCGGCGATTTCTCCGTGCGGCTGGACGAGAGGCACTCGGATCCCGACGGGCTGATAAAGGGATTCAACGAGATGGCCGAACAGATAGACCGCAAGTGGCGGAGCGTCAGGCGCCGCAACCATGCCATGAACATGGTGACCAACACCATGCAGAACGGCATACTGGCAGTGGACAGCGATCTGCACATAGTGCTGATAAACCCCGCCGCCAAGCAGCTGCTGGGCATATCGGGCTCCGCCGAGGGCATGTCCATAAGCGAAGCCTCGCACGACGTCAAGCTCAACAGCGTGTTTACCGACGCGATGGGGCAGGAGGGCGTGTATACCTGCGACGTGGTGGCACGGACGGCCGTGGGCCGCGCGCGCAGGCCGCTGCGCCTGTACGTGACCGCGCTGCGCGACGACGGCAACACCGTGGGCGCGCTGGCTCTGGTCGAGGACGTGACCGAGCTCAAGCGCCTGGAGCAGGTGCGCACCGACTTCGCGGCCAACGTTTCCCATGAGCTCAAGACCCCGCTCACCAGCATCAAGGGCTTTGTCGAGACCCTGCAGGCCGGCGCTATCAACAAGCCGGAGATGGCGCAGAAGTTCCTCAACATAATCATGCTGGAGGCCGATCGCCTCACGCGCCTGATAAACGACATACTGTCCATAAGCAAGCTCGAATCGGGCGACGACAAGGTGGAGATGCAGGCGCTGCCGCTCAACGCGATGGCCTGCGAGATATGCGAGCTGCTGCGCATGCACGCCGAGCAGAAGCACATCACCGTGACCTGCACCGAGAACGCGCCGCAGACGCTCATATGGGGCAATCCGGATCGCGTAAAGCAGATGCTGATAAACCTCATCGACAACGCCATCAAGTATACGCTTGACGGCGGCAGCGTGACGGTGGCCGTGTACAGGGACGAAACGACGGCGTACTTCTCCTGCAGCGATACCGGCATAGGCATAGCCGACGAGAACATACCCCGGCTGTTCGAGCGCTTCTATCGCGTGGACAAGGGCCGCTCCCGCTCCATGGGTGGCACCGGCCTGGGCTTGGCCATTGTCAAGCACATAGTCCTGTCCATGAACGGCCACGTCGAGGTGCATTCCAAGCTGGGCGAGGGCACCGAGTTCCTCATATCGCTGCCGCTCTATCAGGGGCAGACGTTGCAGCCCGTTACCGGGCAGTCCATGGACTCGGCAAACGACATAAAGTAACTCTCATGGCGGCGAGTGCCGCAGGGCGTGTCCTGCGCTTCCCTGCGGTGCGTATGCCGCCATATAGTGGACGACATATCAAAAACATTCGATACATTCAGGGCGCGCCGCGCCTGTTTAGGAGGAAATAATATGGAATACCGCAGCTTTCCGGGTACCGACATAAGCGCTTCCCTGCTGGGCATGGGCTGCATGCGCCTGCCCACCAACGAGGATGGCTCCATCAACGAGCCCGAGGCGATAGCGCTCATACGCTACGCCATCGACCACGGCGTAAACTATGTCGACACCGCCTACGGCTATCATGGCGGCATGAGCGAGGTGCTGGTAGGCAAGGCGCTCAAGGACGGCTATCGCGAAAAGGTGACGCTCACGACCAAGCTGCCGGTATGGCTGGTCAAGACCTACGACGACATGGAGCGCCTGCTGGACGAGCAGCTGAGCCGCCTGCAGACGGACCACGTCGACTTCTACCTGCTGCATGCGCTGGGTCTGGAGCGCTTCCACGAGATGCAGAAGCTGGATTACAAGCGCTTCCTGGACGACATGGTCAAAAAGGGCAAGATCCGCTACCCGGGCTTCTCGTTCCACGACAACGCCGCCGCCTTCCGCGAGATGGTCGACGATTACGACTGGAAGCTGGCCCAGGTGCAGATGAACCTGCTCGACGAGTTCAACCAGGCCACGCTGGAGGGCGTGCGCTATGCCGGCAGCAAGGGCATAGGCATAGTCGTTATGGAGCCCCTGCGCGGCGGCATGCTGGCCAAGAACCCGCCCGCGAACGTCGCCGAGGCCTATGACCGCCTCGCCGAAAAGCGCACGCACATCGACTGGTGCTTCCGCTGGATATACGACCAGCCCGCGGTCAAGGTGATACTCTCCGGCATGTCCAACATGGACCAGCTGGTGGACAACCTGCGCATATTCGCCGACGCTTCGGCCAACTGCCTGAGCGAGGAGGAGCGCGCGCAGCTGACCGCCGTGCGCGAGGCCTATGAGAGCCGCGTGCGCGTGGGCTGCACCGGCTGCCGCTACTGCGCCGATTGCCCCAAGGAGGTACATATCGACCGCATATTCCGCGAGCTCGATACCTGCACCATGTTTGACGACATGGAGCACTACCGCAAGGTCTACGCCAAGCTGGCTGCCGAAAAGCACGACGGCTCCCAGTGCGTCAAGTGCGGCAAGTGCGAGTCGGCCTGTCCGCAGAAGTTCCCGATTCGTCAGCTGCTGGCCGACATCGACGCCGAGTTCCGCGCGTAAACACGCCCGCATTTAGTCGATGCGCGGCCCCATACCCCAGCGCCCGACAAACGCTCGGTATGGGGCCGCGCTTGAACGTTCAGCGCCCCGCTATTTTACATTTGCGCGCAAAAAGTGCTTGCAAATCGCGCATAATAGGGTATAATAGAAAGGGTTTATGGCTTTTGCCAATTATATCCACGGAGGTTGGTTCCATGAGCGAAAATTGTAGTCATGATTGCTCGAGCTGTTCGGCTAACTGCTCCAGCCGCAAGCCCGAGAGCCTGCTGGCTGAGCCTCATGCCGGCAGCCATATCAAGAAGGTCATAGGCGTGGTCAGCGGCAAGGGCGGCGTGGGCAAGTCCATGGTCACGGCGCTGCTGGCCGTGGGCGCGCGCAGGCTGGGCCTGAGCACCGCCGTGCTGGACGCGGACATAACCGGTCCCTCGATACCCAAGGCGTTCGGCCTCAAGCAGAAGGCCTACGGCTCTGAGGACGGCATCTTCCCGGTCGATACCAAGACCGGCATAAAGGCCATGTCGCTCAACCTGCTGCTGGAAAACGATACCGACCCGGTCGTATGGCGCGGGCCCATCATCGCCGGCACGGTCAAGCAGTTCTGGACCGACGTCATCTGGGGCGACTGCGACATCATGTTCATCGACATGCCTCCGGGAACCGGCGACGTGCCGCTCACCGTGTTCCAGTCCGTGCCGCTGGACGGTGTGGTGATAGTGACCTCGCCCCAGGAGCTGGTGGGCATGATAGTCGAAAAGGCCGTCAACATGGCCGCGATGATGA
Source organism: Coriobacteriaceae bacterium (assembly GCA_004553405.1). Taxonomy (GTDB): domain Bacteria; phylum Actinomycetota; class Coriobacteriia; order Coriobacteriales; family QAMH01; genus W2P13-069. The sequence goes on along the minus strand of SFLO01000004.1, from coordinate 3,373 downwards.
ACATACCCGTGCTGGGCCTGGTCGAGAACATGTCCTACATCGAGTGCCCCGATTGCGGCAAGCGCATCTATCCGTTCGGCGAGAGCCACCTGGACGATATCGCCGCGCGCCACGGCATAGCCACGACCGCGCGCCTGCCCATCAACCCCAAGCTGGCCGCCGCCTGCGACAAGGGCGCGATAGAGTTGTTTGAGGGCGATTGGCTGGACAAGATGCTGGACGAGCTCACCTGAAACGTCAAAAGCCCCCGCCTGCGCTCATAGTGGCGCTTGCGGGGGACTTTTTCATGCTGTGGGCTGCTCAATCCTCTAACCTGCACGCTGGGCGTGCAAATGCGGCCTCACTTTCGTCCCCCGTAGCCGCAGGGCTATTCCCTCCGCGCGTCAGATACGGCGCAGGCGGAATGAACATCGTACGCAGGCACATCGATCTGCGCAGTGCGCAGCATCTTCACATCCTTGCGCTGTCAACTCTCCTCGCCCATAAACCAGTGACCACCGTGCGCGCCCTCGCGTATCAACCTCAGCGTGTACTCGTTGGCGCGCGATTCGGAGTAGTCGTTTGCCGAATTCATGGGATCGTAGTCGCTTATGGCTACGCAACCATACAGCCCTGCGTATTCGCCAAAGAATTCCTCGCCAACGGTCGGTTGCATCAGTTCGCGGTTGCACTGAAGCTCCCATGCGCTCAGAGGCCGCCCGGCGTGGAACATGTATCCGTAAATGAAGTCGCACACGCCCCATGCGCCCTCATAGTAAGCCTCAACGACGACGTGGCCGTGATAGGCCATTTCCGGATTTGCGAGGTGGACTATGCGCGCCGGTATGCCCAGGCACATGAGCAACACCGCGCCCACACGTGCCATGTCAGCGCACCAGTCGGTACCACGCGCAAGTATGGCGCGCTCCGTACCGCCGAACACCATGTCGCCTATGTCCGTGTCGTATGCGAGCGCTATGGCGCTGGTGGTGTCGAGCGCATTGCGCACGCTTTGGCGCTCGTTCGCGCCCCGAAGGCCCTGCGCCATTGGGTATAGCTCATGCCGACGCAGATCGCGTGGAATGGGAACGCCCGCGTACAGCTCAGCGCGCGAGTCTGCGTCCAGCAGCGCCATGCGCCTTATCAGCTCATGGTCTATCGAGCCGGCCGCGTGAGGGTCGCTGCGCAGCATGGCGCCGTAGGCCCGTCCGAATATGTCATAGCCCCTGCGCATCACCCCTGCCTCCTTGCTATGTCGCGCGCCATCTCCTCCATGCGCCCGTAGCTGTACTCGAAGAACTCGCAAAACGCGCCGCAGAAGCGGTTGAGCCCGGGCCGGAGCATGGTGCCGTCGCCCGACGCAACCTCCACAAAGGGCTCCCGGTCGCGCTTGCAGCCGCCCCGGCAGAGCTGCGCCCATTTGCACTGGGTGCACTCGGGGGAGGAGTAGTGCGACTGCGCGCGGAACTCGGCGGCGACGGGGCTGGCCGCCAGCGTGCGGAAGGAGGCCGTGTTTATGTTGCCCATGCGCCACCTGTCCAGCACGTAGAAGTCGCAGGGATACACGCCGCCGTCGCCCTCTATCAGGTAGTATATGCCGCAGCGCCCCTGCATGGCGCAGTTCTCGGGCAGCTGTCCCAGCAGTATGCCCACGTAGTTGTCGAACGTGCGCACCGATACATATTTGCGCTGCCGGTAGGCCTGATAGTACAGGTCAAACGTGACCTTTAGGAAGTTCAGATAGTCCTCCGACGTCAGCGAATAGTCGGCGCTCACCCCGTCAAAGCCGTCCAGACAGGGTATGAACTGCAGGTACGTGTGCGGCGCGAGGGCGTTCCATACCTCGCGCGGGGCCTGGGCTATGTAGCGGTTCACCACGCACAGTATGTTGTACTCCACGCCCGCGGCCCTGAGCCGCTCCAAGTTGCGCGTGACGGTCGCGTGCGTGCCCTCGCCGCGCGCGTCTATGCGCATGCGGTCGTGTATGGAGGCCGGGCCGTCCAGCGACACGCCCACCAGGAAGCGGCCCTGGCGCAGCACCTCTATCAGCTCGTCGCTCAGGTCGAAGGCGTTGGTCTGTATGGAGTTGTTCACCTCTATGTGGCGGGAGTTGTAGCGGCGCTCCAGCGCCAGCAGCTCGCGGAAAAAGTCCACGCCGGCCAGCGTGGGCTCGCCGCCCTGAAAGGCGAAGCTCACGCTGCCCTCGGCGTAGGCAAAGGCGCGGCGCACCAGCTTGTCGAGCGTCTCGCGCGACATCGTGCCGAACGAGGGCGTGTCGCGGTGGCGCGTTACGTCGGCGTAGAAGCAGTACTTGCAGCGCATGTTGCACGCGCTGGAAACGGGTTTTATCATCAGCGTAAGCGGCGGCATATTGTGCTCCTTTAGAGTTTGTCTACTGCTATTATACACTCCCGGCCGCGCATGTCAACCGCGCGCATTGACAAATGGCGGCAGTAATGCTATACTGGATGCGTGCCTGACATCGAAAACGCTGTTTTGAGATGGAAGATACGGAAATATGCTTTCAAGGGCGAAGTGCGTATGACTGCATCTGTACAGGTGCGGTCGCTTTTTTGTTATACGGAAATATTGAATGCGGAGGGCAAGAGCATGGACACACGCGTGGCGATAATCGGCATAATAGTCGAAAGCCCGGATTCGGTCGAGAAGATGAACGCGATACTGCACGAGTATGGCCGCTACATAATCGGGCGCATGGGCATACCGTACCGCGAAAAGGAGCTGAACATAATCAGCATAGCGGTGGACGCGCCGCAGGACGTGATAAGCGCGCTTTCGGGCAAGATCGGGAAGCTGCCCGGCGTGAGCGCCAAGACCGCGTACTCCAACGTGATCACGCACGCATGCGAGTGAGCGGAGCGCTCTCGCGCCGCGCCGCAGCGCTGCTGCCGCTGTTCCCGATTGCGGCGGCGCTGGCGGCGCTGTGCGTGGGGCGCATATGGATAACGCCCGGCGATATGCTGCGCTCGCTGGGAGCCAACCTGGGCATGGCCGTTGAAAGCTTGCGCCAGACCGACATGGTGCTGTGGTCGATACGGCTGCCGCGCATACTGATGGCGCTGCTGGTCGGCGCGGGGCTGTCGGCCTCGGGCTGTGCGTTCCAGAGCCTGTTTGCCAATCCGCTGGCCACGCCGGATACGCTGGGCGTGGCCTCGGGCGCGAGCTTCGGGGCGGCGCTGGGGCTGCTTATGGGGCTGGGGCTCATGGGCGTGCAGGCGCTGGCGCTCATCATGGGCATGCTGGCTGTGGCGCTCACCTACCTTGCGGGATCGGGCCGGGGCGGCCGGCAGGTGAACACCGTGGTGCTGGCCGGCATAATGATAGGGTCGCTGTTCACGGCGCTGGTGTCGCTGGTCTCGCTGCCATCGGTACC
>SFLO01000166.1 GCA_004553405.1 Coriobacteriaceae bacterium | reverse complement strand
GCGCAGCGAGGAGGGCGAGGGCGGCTTCATCGTGGCTGCCGGGCGTCCGCTGTCTGCTGTGAGCCTGGGTCATGGCGGCCAGCTTGTGGTGAGCCTCGCCCCCATGCTCACGATGGCGGAGATGGAGGCCGAGTACCGCAACGTGCTCTTCCGCGTGGAGCAGGTGCTCGATCCGGCGGGCTATCGCCTGGAGGCCAAGGGCTTCCACCCGCGCGCCGCTGTCGAGGACATCGAACCTGTTCCCTACGCGCCCTACCGGGAGCTCCAAGAGCAGCTGGGCGCCGCTGCGCTGCCGCTGCTGCTGGGCACCGGGCGCTGCCGCGTGGGCTTCCAGTATGCCAGCGAGGAAGACGCCGTCCTCAAGCTGCGCATCGCCAGCCTGCTGGGGCCCATCCTGGCCTTCATGACCGAGAACAGCCCCGTCTTCGACGCGGAGGCAAACGCCGATCCCGTGCTGGACATGGGGCTTGCGCGCGCCGCCGCACCCGGTGTGGGAGGAACCCTGCCTGGGCTCTTCAGCCCCGGCTTTGGCTTTGAGGCGTACGCCGCATGGCTGCTCGAGCACGGGCTGGCAGACGAGCACGGCACGCCGCTGCGCGAGCTGACCCAAGACGTCGACCTCTCGAACATGGTGGAGCTCGCCCAGGCAGACGCGCTGCCGCTGGAGGTTCTCATGGGCTACCTGGCCCTGCTCAAGGGCATCTTCTACAGCCCCACCAACCTCGAGATGCTCCAGATCATGCTCAAGCTCGACCGCGCAGGCAGCTACACGGACGCCACGGTGGGAGAGGCCATGGAGGCCCTGCGCGCCAAGGGCAGCGACGCCGTGCTCTACGGCCGCAGCGTGAGCGCCTGGGTCGACCTGCTCTTCGCCATGGCCGGCCAGGTCCTGGGCACGGAGGGGAGCTACCTCGAGGCCCTGCAGGAGTTCAAGGCGTTCTAGCCTCCCGCCACACACCAAGCACAGCAACCCAGACGCAAGGAAAGAGATATGTCCCAGTTCACAGACCAGGTTCGCATCTACGTGAAGGCCGGCGACGGCGGCGCGGGGTGCGTTTCGTTTCGCCGCGAGGCCCATGTGCCCAAGGGCGGCCCGGACGGCGGCGACGGCGGCCACGGCGGCAGCATCATCTTCCAGGCAGACAGCACCGTCTCGAGCCTGATCGACTACCGCTACAAGCACCACTTCAAGGCAGAGCGCGGCACCCACGGCCAGGGCTCGCGCCGCCACGGCTCGCACGGCAAGGACCTCGTGCTCAAGGTTCCCGTGGGCACGGTCGTGCGCCTGCTCGACGAGAACATGCAGCCCTGCGAGGAGATAGCGGACCTCACCCACAACGGCGAGAAGGTCTGCGCCCTGCGCGGCGGCCACGGCGGCCGCGGCAACACCCACTTCGTTACGCCCACGCGCCGCGCCCCGGCCTTCGCCGAGCTGGGCGAGCCGGCAGACGAGTGCTGGCTGGAGCTCGAGATGAAGCTCATGGCAGACGCCGCGCTGGTGGGTATGCCCTCTGTGGGCAAGTCGAGCCTCATCGCCTGCATGAGCGCCGCCCGCCCCAAGATCGCCGACTACCCCTTCACCACCCTGGTCCCCAACCTGGGTATGGTGCACTGCGACGACCGCTCCTTTGTCGTGGCGGACGTCCCCGGCCTCATCGAGGGCGCCGCGCAGGGCAAGGGCCTGGGCCACGAGTTCCTGCGCCACGTTGAGCGCACGGCCCTGCTGCTGCACGTGGTCGACCTCAGCGGCGGCTTCGAGGGCCGCGACCCGGTGGAGGACTACAAGATCATCAACCAGGAGCTCGAGGCCTACGCGCCGGAGCTGGCGTCGCGCCCGCGCATCGTCATCGGCAACAAGGCCGACCTCCCCGGCACCGAAGACGCCCTGCAGCGCCTGCGCGCGCTGGTCAAGGAGGAGAGCGAGGCCCTCAGCGAGGAGCTGCTCGACCAGGGCATCGACGACCGCGACCCCATCCCCTTCTTCGCGGTGAGCGCTGTGAGCCAGAAGGGCCTGCCCCAGCTCATCCAGGCCACCGGCGAGCGCGTCTTCCAGCTGCGCAGCGCAGCGGCCGAGGAGGAGACGCCCGAGTTCGACCAGATCTGGGAGATGAAGCGCAAGCAGCGCGACCGCTCGTTCACCGTGTCGCGCGAGGAGGCGGGCGTCTTCCGCATCAGGGGCCGCCAGGTGGAGCGCATGGTCATCCAGACCGAGTGGGAGAACGAGGAGGCTGTGGCCTTCCTGGAGCGCCGCCTGGAGCATGTGGGCGTCGAGAAGGCCCTGCTCGATGCCGGCGCCCAGCCCGGCGACACCATCCGCATCCTAGAGATCGAGTTCGAGTTCCAGCCCAGCGACTGGGACAGCGACTTCGACTACATGACCCTCATGGACCTCGAGGGCGACGTCTAGAAAGGCCTGCCTGTGAAGCGCGTTGTTGTGAAGATCGGCTCCTCCACCCTGGTGGGAAAGGACGGGCGCCTGGACCGCGCCTTCATCGGCCGCTTGGCCATCGAGGCTGCGGCGCTGCGCGACGAGGGCTGGCAGACCGTCATCGTCACCAGCGGCTCCATCGCTGTGGGCCTGCAGATCATGGGCCACAGCGGCCCGCGCCCCACGGAGATGAGCATGCTGCAAGCTGCGGCCGCCATCGGGCAGGTGTCGCTGGTCAACGCCTATGCGGACACCTTCCGCTGCTTTGGCATGCCCGTGGGCCAGGTGCTGCTCACCCGCGCCACCACCGGCAACCGCGAGAGCTACCTCAACGCGCGCGCCACCATCGA
>SFLO01000165.1 GCA_004553405.1 Coriobacteriaceae bacterium | reverse complement strand
TCTGTGCCGCTGGAGGTGAGCACGCGGGTGGTGAAGGTCGAGTTGTTGCCGCCGCCGTGCTCGGCGTGGAGCATGAGCATGATGTCGAGCATCTGGGCTTCCTGCGGGGTGTAGCCCATGTCGGGGCGCAGCATCCACAGGACGGTCTCGGCCGTGGACAGGCCGGGCTCGGGCGGGTTGATGTACATGCGGCGGCTGGACTGCTGCTTGCGCGCCAGGTAGCTCAGCGGCGCCAGGCGGGGCAGGCGGCTCAGCAGCTGCACGGCCACGTCGACCTCGTGCTTGGGGGTGATGAGGTCTGCATCCTGATCGTAGGAGTACAGCAGCAAGACGCTGCGGGCGAGCATGTTCATGGCGCTTGCAGAGGGCGAGTTCATGATCAGGTTGGCCACAAAGCCGTCCGGCAGGTTGCGCCACTCGTCGAGCATGGCGTGGAGGGCGTCGAGCGCGGCCTTGTTGGGGAGCTCGCCGGTGACCAGCAGGAAGGTGAGCTCCTCGTAGCCAAAGCGCCCCTCTGCCGCCGCATTGTCCACCAGGTCGAAGATGTCATAGCCGCGCAGGGTCAGGCGGCCCTCGTCGGGGGTCTTCACGCCGTCCTGTGCGGTGTAGCCGTGCACGTTGCTGATGCTGGTGACGCCGGCGACCACACCCGTGCCGTCCGCGTTGCGCAGACCGCGCTTGACGTTGAACTTGGCGTAGTAGTCGGCGGGGACGTCCTTGTACGCACCGAAGTTCTGATAGAGGACGGAGTCTCGGGTATCGGTCACAGGTGCCTCCCTGGGTACGGCAGCGCGAATACTGCTCAAGGCGCCCGCCTTGCATGCGCGGGCGCCCGCTCAAAGACATGGAATGTGTGGGGAGAATTATACGCAGCGCCGCACGGGAGCGGCGCAAACCTTAATTGAGCCGTAACCGGCGCTCGGGCAAGCGGCGCCTGTCAGAGGGTGCGGCGGCTCTCGATGCTGCGTGCGAGCGTGACCTCGTCTGCGTACTCGAGCTCTCCGCCCACGGGCAGGCCGCTGGCCAGGCGCGTGACGGTGAGGCCCAGGGGCTTGATGGTGCGCGCTAGGTAGCTGGCCGTGGTCTCGCCCTCGACGTCCGGGTTGGTCGCCAGCAGCACCTCGCGCACGTCCTCGGCGCCCAGGCGCGCGATGAGGTCGGCGATGTTGAGGTCGTCCGGCATGACGCCCTCCATGGGGTTGATCACGCCGCCGAGTACGTGGTAGAGACCGCGGTAGGCGCCAGTGCGCTCGATGGCGTCGATGTCGCGCGGCTCTGCGACCACGCAGATGCAGCCCAGGTCGCGCTCCGCGTCGCCGCAGACCTCGCAGAGGTCCTCCTGGGCGTAGTTGTGGCAGCGGGGGCACAGGTGGATGGCCTCCTTCACCTCGAGGATGGCCTCTGCCAGGCGCTGGGCAGACGAGTCATCCGAGGTGAGGAGCCAGTGGAGGATGCGCTGGGCAGACTTGGGGCCCACGCCCGGCATCCTCTCCAGCTCCTCGAGCGCGTGTCTGATGGCAGCGGCCTGCTTCACCTGTCCCCCTTCTGGCGTGCGGTGGCTAGAAGAGGCCCGCGAGACCGCCGGTGACAGCGGACATCTTCTGGTTGACCATGGCCTGGGCGTCTGCGATGCCCTGGTTGACAGCTGCGACGATCATGTCCTGCAGCATCTCGACGTCTTCGGGGTCGATGGCCTCGGGATCGATGGAGATGGACTTGACCTGGAGGTCGCCCGCCACGACGGCGGTGACCATGCCTCCGCCGGCGCTGGCCTCGACGGTCTCGAGCGCGGCCTGAGCCTGGATCTCCTCCATCTTCTTCTGCATCTTCTTGGCCTGCTTCATCATGGCCTGGGGGTTCATTGCCATTGCGTTCTCCTATCTGGGTGCGCCCCGGGCGGGGCTGATGCGATGCGGGCTATTGTCGCACAGGCTGCGCTGTCGCCCCTAAACTTCCTCGAACTTGATACCTCCGCCAAAAACGCTGAGGGCATCGGCGATGCTGTTGGCGGCCTCGTCGTCGAGCGGCGCGGGTGCAGCCACATCCTCGAGGGCCGCCGGGGCGGGGGCGCTTCCCGCCGCCGCCTCCTGCTCGCGCTGGGCGCGGTAGGCCCCGGGGTCGAAGGCAGCAGTCTCCCCAGCCGCGGGGGCATAGTCGCCGTAGGTGCTGCCCAGCTCCTCATACTCCGCCGCATAGGCGTCCTGCGCAGCGTAGTAGCCCTCGTCGAAGCTGGGAGCGGGGGCCGCAGCCTCCGCCGCGCTCACGCTGCCGAAGTCCGCCGGGCTGGCGGCTGCGGGGTTCACCAGCTTGCAGCTGCCCTCGACGCAGTCGAAGGCGACGGAGTGGCCCAGCACGCTGGCGAAGGCCTCGCCTATGAGCTGGTGGGCGCTGCCCTGGCTCAGTAGGCGCATGGCGAAGGCGCCCCCCTCGGGAAACACCAGGTGGTAGCTCCCCGCGTCCTCCTCGACGGAGACGCCGGTGAGCAGGGCGTCGGTGGACTGGTCCTCGCGCTTGACGGCGGCGTGGAGGGCGGCCATGAGGCGCGCGGGCGACATCCCAGAAGGCTCGACCGCCGGCGCAGCGGCTGCCTGGGGCGCGGGCTCGTCAGAGGCACAGGCCGCAGCGGGTGCAGCGGAGCTGCCCGCAGGGGAGGCCTCCCCTAAAGGGGCGGGGTCCTCCCATGCAGGCTGGGCGGGCTCGCCCCAGGGCTGGGGCACAGAGGGGTCGTCGTCCCAGGGCAGGTCGAGCCCGGCGTCCTGCTGCACGTACTCGTCCTCGGG
>SFLO01000164.1 GCA_004553405.1 Coriobacteriaceae bacterium | reverse complement strand
GGAGCCGGAAGCGCGGCTCGGGCGCGCAGCACTGTTTGCCGCAGGCGGCTCGCCTCCGCAGCGCCTGCGGGCAGTGGTCAGCGGCGGGGGAGGTACTCGATGAAGCGCTGGAGGGCGAGCGACGAGCGCTCCTTGCCGCGGAAGGCGAGCACGATGTCGCGGTAGACGGGCTGCTCGAGGCTCTTGGCCACCACCTTGTAGGGGCAGCGCCGCATGATCATCTCTGTGAGGATCGATATTCCCAGGCCTTTCTCCACCATGGCCATGATGGCGTAGTCGTCCCAGGTGGTGAAGTTCACGCGCGGCTTGATCCCGCGCTCCTTGAAAATCGCCTCGACTTCGGCGCCGGCGCCCTTCTCCAAGATCATGAAGGGTTCGTCGTCCAGCGCCTCGAGGGGGAAGGTCTCGCGGCTTGCCAGCGGGTGGTCCAGGGGCAGCACGGCCATCATCTGGTCGCGCTCGAGGAAGACCGTCTCGAGCGAGGGGTGCACCGGCAGGGGGATGAAGCCGCAGTCCACGCGGCCGTCCAAGATCCACTGCTCGATTTCTGTGTAGTCGCCCAGCATGACCTCGTAGGCGATGTTGGGGTAGGCGCGCTGGAAGTCCTTGATGATGTTGGGCAGCCACTGGCTGGCGCCGCTCGAGAAGGTGGCGATGCGGATCATGCCCGAATGCAGGCCCTGCAGCTCGTCGACGGCCACTCCGAGCTTCTCGAACTCCTCGCACAGGCTCTTCACGTAGGGCAGGATCTTGGCGCCGTCCGGGGTGGGGAGCACGCCGCCCTTGCGCCGCTCAAGGAGGGAAACCTGCCAGTCGGCTTCGAGGTCGGCCACCATGCGGCTCACGCCGCTCTGCGAATAGTGGAGCTCTTCGGCCGCTTTCGTGAAGCTTCCCAACTCAACTGCCTTGGCAAATGCGCGGTATTTGAGGATGTTCGGGTCCATCTATGAAGATTCCTTCTAGTAGCAATGAGATATATTCAGTTTTGTAATGATACCAGCTGTGGTTGAATTGACCCCACGCAATTACTAGGGATTGCCAGCCGCATGGGGCGGCTAGGGAAAAAGGAGTGTTTGCATGGATCGTTCCACTATCGAGCTGATCGTCTTCATCGTGTACCTCGCGTGCATGCTGGGCATCGGCGTGTTCTTCTTCGTGAAGAGCCACAGCGGCGGTGACAAGGAGTACTTCCTCGGCGGCCGCAAGATGGGCCCCTTCGTCACCGCGCTCTCTGCCGGCACGGCGGACATGAGTGCATGGGTCCTCATGGGCCTGCCCACCTCCATCTACGCGCTGGGCCTGGGCCAGATCTGGATCCCCATCGGCCTGGCCATCGGCTACGCGCTCAGCTGGATCTTCGAGGCCCCGCGCCTGCGCAAGTTCTCTATCGTGGCCAATGACTCGATCACCATCCCGCAGTACCTCACCAACCGCTTCCTCTCCAAGAGCAAGGCGCTGCAGGTTGTCTGCGCGATCATCTTCCTGGTGGCCTACACCATCTACGCCGCTTCCTCCATCAAGGCCTGCGGCACCCTCTTCAACACCGTCGCCGGCATCGACGCCAACATCGCCATGTACATCGCGGCCCTGATCACCATCGGCTACGTCTTCCTGGGCGGCTTCAAGGCAGCCTGCTGGACCGACTTCTTCCAGGGCCTGCTGATGCTGGCCGCCATGATGATCGCCCCGATCTTTGCCGCCACCATGCTGGGCGGCATGAACGTCGAGCCCATGCCCGAAGGCTACTTCACCGTCCTCACCTCCTGGCAAGACATCGTCAGCGGCCTTGCCTGGGGCCTGGGCTACTTTGGCATGCCGCACATCATCGTGCGCTTCATGTCGCTGCGCTCCCAAAAGGAGATGAAGAAGTCCGCCGTCGTGGCCATCTTCTGGACCGTCCTCATCGTCTTCTTCGCAGCCCTCATCGGCATCATCGGCCGCCAGTTCCTGGGCTATGACCCCAACACCGAGGAAAACTCCCTGGTCTTCATCCTCATGGTCCGCGCGATCTTCCCCGCGGTCATCTCTGGCGTGCTGCTGGCCGCCATCCTGGCAGCCTCCATGTCCACCGCCTCTGCCCAGATGCTCTCTGCGGCGTCCTCCCTGGCGGCAGACGTCTACAAGCCCATCGTCCGCAAGGGCGACGCCACCGAGCGCGAGATGTTCTGGATGAGCCGCTGCGCCGTCATCCTCATCTCTGTGGTGGCCGTGCTCATCGCCTCCAACCCGGGCGCGGGCAGCATCATGAGCCTCGTCTCGAACGCCTGGGCCATCTTCGGCGCGGCCTTTGGCCCCTGCATCATCCTCAGCCTGTTCTGGAGGCGCTTCAACTTCGCCGGCGCCCTGAGCGGCATCGTGGCCGGCGGCGCGGTCGACGTCTTGTGGCTGATGTTCCTCACCAGCTCTACCGGCGTCTACGAGCTGCTCCCCGGCTTTGTGGTGGGTCTCATCGTCGCCGTTGCCGTCACGCTTATGACGCCGGCTCCCAGCGCCGAGGTCAACGAGCTCTTCGACAAGGCCCTCGAGGAGAAAGAGGGGGAGATCGCCAAGACGAGGGAGGAGATCCAAAGGGAGGCCAGGGCGCGCCGCAGCTGCAAGCCCCAGAAGCCCAAGAGGCCGGCGGAGTACCTGTACTCGGGTCTGGAGGAGCGCTGGCACACGGAAATGCCAAAGGGCATCAATCCTGACGATTATGACGTGATCGGCAAGGATGTCACCCGCACGCTGCACCGCGATCCCGCAAAGTTCTGGGTGGAATGCACCGAGCGCCCGATCCTCCGCCGCAAGG
>SFLO01000163.1 GCA_004553405.1 Coriobacteriaceae bacterium | reverse complement strand
ACCTCCGGCTATGACAACGCCACAGAGATGATGAACCAGGCTGTCAAGGACCTCAAGGCAGAGGGCTGCAATCTCATCGTGGGCAACTTCCACTGGGGCACCGAGGCCCAGTACGGCGTCGACGCCGAGCAGGTCAAGCTGGGCCATGCGGCGATCGATGCCGGAGTCGACTTGGTGCTGGGAAGCCACCCGCACGTGCTCCAGGGCGTCGAGGTCTACAAGGACCGCTATATCGTCTACAGCCTGGGCAACTTTGTCTTCGGCGGCAACGACCATCCCATGGACTTCTCGACCATGATCTTCCAGCAGAGCTTCACCTTCGAAAACGGCGAGCTCGTCTCGGATGCAAGCCTCAAGAGCGCGCGCGTCGTCCCCTGCAGGGTGAGCTCCACCACCACTATCAACAACTACCAGCCCCTGCCGCTGGGCGGCAGCGAGGGCTCCAAGATCGTCAAGGACGTCAACAAGCGATCCGCAGCTCTCAAGGGCACGGGGGCTAAGTTCGCCACCAAGCTCGACGACGAGGGCTTCGCCACCGTCGCGTCCTAAGGCAGGAACCCGCCGGCTTCTTCGAGGCCGGCTTTGAAGATTCAACACGGAGGAACAGGTTTTATGGCACTTTCCATCGGCATCGTGGGCCTTCCCAACGTGGGCAAGTCCACGCTGTTCAATTCGCTCACCAAGCAGAACATCCTGGCGGCAAACTACCCCTTTGCCACCATCGAGCCCAACCAGGGCATCGTCCCCGTCCCCGACGAGCGCCTGCAGGTGCTGGCAGACATCGTCAAGCCGGGTCGCATCGTCCCGGCGACCGTCGAGTTCGTCGACATCGCCGGCCTGGTGGCCGGCGCCAGCAGGGGAGAGGGCCTGGGCAACCAGTTCCTGGCAAACATCCGCGAGTGCGACGCCATCTGCGAGGTCGTGCGCTACTTCAAGGACCCAGACGTCGTGCGCAGCGAGTGCTGCACAGACCCCGAAAGCGACTTCGAGACCATCCGCACCGAGCTCGTGCTGGCAGACCTGGGCACCGTCGAGAAGGCCCTGCCGCGCCTTGAGAAGGACGCCAAGCGCGACAAGGAGCTCACCCTCAAGTTCGAGACCGCCAAGCGCCTGAGTGCATGGATGGACGAGGGCAAGCCCGCGCGCGATATGGAGATGAGCGACGAGGAGCGCGAGGCCATCCGCGACCTGCACCTCATGACCATGAAGCCCATCATGGTCATCGCCAACGTCGACGAGGACCAGGCGACGGCAGACCTTCCGCCCATCGGCGGCATCAAGCCCCTGCCGCTGTGTGCCAAGATCGAAAGCGAGATCGCCGAGCTCGACGACGAGGAGGCCGCCGTCTTCCTCGAGGAGCTGGGTCTGGAGGAGTCTGGCCTGAGCCGCCTGGCCAAGGCGGCCTACAAGCTGCTGGGCCTGCAGAGCTTCTTCACCGCCGGCGAGATGGAGGTCAAGGCCTGGACCGTCAAGGTGGGCGCCAAGGCCCCGCAGGCTGCAGGTGTCATCCACTCTGACTTCGAGCGCGGCTTCATCAAGGCAGAGACCGCGTCCTACGAGGACTACGTGAGCCTGGGCGGCGAGCAGGGCTGCAAGGCAGCCGGCCGCCTGCGCCAGGAGGGCAAGGAGTACGTGGTGCAGGATGGCGACATCATGCACTTCAAGTTCAACGTGTAATCGCCTGCGCTGCCCCACGGCAGCGCAGCTTCTTTTTGCCGCCTGCAGCGCGCCAGTCACCTCCGGATCGCTGCCCGCGGTGCCCGCAGCACCGGCGATTGCTGGAAAATGCGGCAGTTCAAAGGCTTTGGAAGGGGAGTAACGCTAATGTCTAAGGTGCTTGTTCTTGATTTCGGCGCCCAGTACGGGCAGCTCATCGCGCGCCGCGTGCGCGACCTGAAGGTATATTCGGAGATCGTCCCCTGCGACACCCCCGCCGCAGAGATCGCCGCCATGGGTGCAGATGCCCTCATCCTCTCTGGCGGCCCGGCCAGCGTCTACGCAGAAGACGCCCCCACGGTCGACCCCGCCATCTACGAGCTGGGCCTGCCCATCCTGGGCTTCTGCTACGGCCACCAGATCACCGCCGTGACCCTGGGCGGCACCGTGGGCCATTCAGAGATTGGCGAGTACGGCCAGGCCATCCTCAAGCGCCAGGGGGAGTCCCAGCTGCTTGACGGCACCCCGGAGCAGCAGCAGGTGTGGATGAGCCATCGCGACGCCGTGAGCGCCATCCCGGCTGGATTCAGCGTCACCGCTTCTACCGATGTGTGCCCCGTGGCCGCCATGGAGTGCCCCGAGCGCCGCATCTACACCACCCAGTTCCACCCGGAGGTCAAGCACAGCCCCTTTGGCCAGGACATGCTCTCCAACTTCCTTTTCACCATCGCTGGGCTCGAGGCCAGCTGGACCATGGACACCATCATCGAGGACTCCGTGGCCGCCATTCAAGAGCAGGTGGGCGACAAGCGCGTTATCCTTGGCCTTTCTGGCGGTGTTGACTCCTCTGTCGTGGCGGCGCTGTGCTCCAAGGCCATCGGCAACCAGCTGACCTGCGTTTTCGTCAACCATGGCCTGCTGCGCAAGAACGAGCCCGAGGAGGTCGAGGAGGTCTTCTCTAAGCAGTTCGACTGTGAGTTCATCCACGTGCATGCCGAAGACCGCTACGCCGCCCTGCTGGCCGAGGTCACCGAGCCTGAGGAGAAGCGCCGCATCATCGGCACGCAGTTCTGGAACGAGTTCTTTGCCGTTGCCCAAGACATCGCTGAAGACGGCCGTCCTGTGCAGTTCATGG
>SFLO01000162.1 GCA_004553405.1 Coriobacteriaceae bacterium | reverse complement strand
GAATGCGAGCGCCGCGACGTCAAGGGCCTCTACAAGCGCGCCCGCAGCGGGCAGATTCCCAGCTTCACGGGTATCAGCAGCCCCTACGAGCCGCCGGTCAAGCCCGAGATAACGGTCGACACCAGCGCAGAGAGCCTCGAGGACAGTGTCAGGCGCATCCTCGACTACCTCGAGCAGCGCGCATGAGCGAGCAGCGCGCAGCGGGGGAGAGGGGCGGCCTGCTGCCCCTGCTGAAGGAGCTTGTGGGAATCGGCTGCATCGGCTTTGGCGGCGGCAGCGCGCTCATCCCCGTGTTCCAAGAGCGCCTGGCCGGCCGCGGGCTGGTCTCGCAGCGCCAGCTGGACGACGCGGTGGCCGTGGCCTGCATCACGCCCGGCGCCCTGCCGGTGGAGATGTCTGCCGGCATCGGGATGGAGCGCGGCGGCAGCTGGGGCGCGTTGCTCGCAGCGGCTGCGCTGGCCCTGCCCGGCGTGCTCCTGCTGGTGCTTGCCTTGGTGCTGCTGGGCCAGAGCACAGGCGCCGTCGTCACCCAGGTGGGCTACTTGGCCATGGGCGTGAGCGCCTACA
This sequence comes from Coriobacteriaceae bacterium, assembly GCA_004553405.1. Lineage (GTDB taxonomy): Bacteria > Actinomycetota > Coriobacteriia > Coriobacteriales > QAMH01 > W2P13-069. The sequence goes on along the minus strand of SFLO01000162.1, from coordinate 2,236 downwards.
TCCTCAGCGTGATCGCCCGCTACGTGCACGCCAAGGTGACCGAGGCGCGCTCGCGCACGGGCGTTGCCATCTCGCTCGCCGTGGTGGGCCTGGTCTTCGTCGCCACCTGTGGCAAGAGCCTCTACAAGCTGCTGGGCATGACAGACGTGGTGCCCCTGCTAGCCATCGGCACCGTCAACGCCATGGCGCTCGCCTTCTTCCTGGCGGTGTGGATACGCGACAAGCGCAGCCCGGGGCGCATCGCCGCGGCCCTGTGCGTTGCGGGCGTCTACTGCCTCACCCAGGGCGGCCTGGGCAAGCTGTGGGAAGGGGGACCGCAGATCGCGCCGCTGTTCATCGCGCTCATGGCGGGCATGGCGCTGTGGAGCCTGGTGGGCGATGCGCGCGAGAGCGGCGCGCGCCTGAGGCTGGGCAGCCCCCGGCCGCTGCTGGGCGTGCTGGGCGCCTGCATCGCGGCGACCGCCGCGTGTTCGGTGCCGGCGCTGCTGCTGTGCGGGGACACCGCGGCCTACCTGGCAAGCGGCGCTGTGAGCAGCCTGCTCTCCTTTGGCGGCGGAGACGCCTACATCGCCATGGCAGACGGCTTCTTCGTGGAGACCGGCATGCTTGCAGAAGACGAGTTCTACTCCCAGCTCGTCCCCGTGGCAAACGCGCTGCCCGGCTCCATCCTGTGCAAGGTCCTCACCGGCGCGGGCTACCTCATCGGGGCGAGCGGGGGCGGTATGGCTGCAGGGCTGGCCGTGGCGCTTGCGGGCTTTGCGGTTGCCATCGCCATGAGCTGCATCACCTTCGCCGCGGGCTACTGGCTCTTCGAGGCGCTCGACGGGTTGAAGTCCTTTGCCGCCATCAAGCGCGTCATCGGCTGCGTGGTGAGCGGCCTGCTGCTCACCGTGGCCCTGGGGCTGCTGGTGAGCTGCTCCAAGTGCGCCCCGGCGGTGGCCGGCGGCCCCGTGCTCGCCATCTGCCTGTGCCTGCTGCTCGCCGCGGCCAACGGCGTGCTCGCCCAGCACCTCAGGCTCCACCCGCTTGTTGCCGTCTTGGCTTCTGCAGCGTGCGGCTGCCTCGCCTGCAATCTCGCGGCCCTGCTCTAGCTCTCAAGCTCGCTGCGCTCTGAAAACGGAGGCCCCTGCTCGGCGCCGAGCAGGGGCCTCCATGCATGCGTGCTGTGCGGGCAAGCCCTCCTAGCGGCGCTTGCCCATGTTCTTGCGGGTGCCGTGGGTGCTGCCCTTGCGGGCGGTGCTCTTCAGGCGCTTGAGGGCCTCTGCCTCGTCTGTGCGCTCGACGGTGGCGCGCAGATGTACGATCTGGTCCCTCAGGCGTGCGGCGGCCTCGAAGTCGAGCTTCTCGCTGGCGGCGGCCATCTGCTCTTCGAGGGTGGCGAGCAGGCGCATGACCTCCTCCTTGCCCAGCTCCGCGACCTCTGCGGCGAGCGATTCCGCGGCGCTGGGGCCGTCCGTGCCGCTGTCTTGCGCGCCCTCGAGGGAGTCCATGATGGAGTTGATGGCCTTGCGGATGGTCTTGGGCTCGATGCCGTGCTCCTTGTTGTAGGCCTCTTGGATGGCGCGGCGGCGGGCAGTCTCGTCCAAGGCGATGCGCATGGAGTCTGTGACGTTGTCTGCGTACATGAGCACGCGGCCGCTCACGTTGCGCGCCGCACGGCCGATGGTCTGGATCAGGCTGCGCTTGTTGCGCAAGAAGCCCTCTTTGTCTGCGTCGAGGATGCACACGAGCGAGACCTCCGGCAGGTCGAGGCCCTCCCTCAGCAGGTTGATGCCCACCAGGACGTCGAAGCGGCCGGCGCGCAGGTCGCGCAGGATCTCCACGCGCTCGAGGGTGCCCACGTCGCTGTGGAGGTAGTTGGCGCGCACGCCTTGGTCGAGCAGGTGGTCTGTGAGTTCTTCTGCCATCTTCTTGGTGAGGGTGCCCAATCCACCGGGATTGTCGTAGGTGCAGAATTTCAATAGGGTCACTTCCTCGCCTGCGGGCAGTGTGAGTGCCAAATTGCATACGCCTGAGCCGAGATTATAGGCATACACCTTGTTTTGATAAGCATAATACACGGTCTGATACTGCGAGTGTGCAGCAAATGTTGTTGCCTTGTCGAAATCGGGCTTATTCACATTGTTCCAGCAGCCTTCTTGCTTGAATGTCTTGTCGGCTACATTAACTGAATAGATATGACGTTTCGAACCGTCTTGCATAAAGCAATACACCGCGCCGTTAGAGAACTGTGTAC
>SFLO01000161.1 GCA_004553405.1 Coriobacteriaceae bacterium | reverse complement strand
TTGCGGGCAGGACCGGCATCGTAGACGCCGTCGCCAAACCAGCAGACGCGATCGTTCATGGGGATGCTCATCTCGTCGAGCGGCCCGAACGCGCCGTTGTAGTAACCAAGGTTCTCCATCGCAGTGCCTCTCAGATTATGTGCTTTCGTGCAGCTTCAGCATGATAGGCCGCTTCTGCTGCCAGAGCGCAAACAGCAGCCGGGATGCGAGCGAGCGGCACGGTTAGAGCTTCTTGGTGTAGCTGAGCTTGATCCAGCCGCACTCTGCGGGCTTGCCCCAGCCCTTGGAGGTCTTGGTGATGATGACCTTGGTGCCGTTCTTGAGCAGGCCCTTTGCCGCGGCGCTGGTGCTGGCCTTGGCGCGGATGGTGAGCCCGCCCTTGCAGTTGACCTTTGCGTAGTAGCCCTTGACCCACTTGGCGTAGACCTTGAGGTCCTCTGCGGTGCCCTTGGCGACCTTGTTTATCTGCGTGCCGTCCTTGAAGGATTTGGTGGTGTACCAGCCCTGGAAGAGGTAGCCGCTGCGCGTGGGCACGGGCAGCTTGAAGCTCTTGTCGTCGACGTGGAACTCGTTTTTGTAGGAGCCGCTCAGCGCGCCGCCGTTGAGCTGGTAGCTGATCTGGAAGACGACCTTCTCCCAGAAGGCGTAGACGCTCGCCGTCGTGAACCCGCCGACGCTCTTCACCTGCTCGCCCTTGCCTTGCGCCTTGGTGAACCAGCCCAAGAAGCGGTAGCCCTGTTTTTCGGGCTGGGCCAGGCTGACCGTGGCGCCGCCCTTGTGGCTGGCGGGGTTGTCCGCGCTGTTGGTGCCGCCGTCGAGCTGGTAGCTGATGGCGTAGTCCTTGGCCTGGTAGCTCTCGAGCAGCGCCTTGGCCGCAGCGGGCTCGTTGATCCCCAGGCGGTTGAACACGCCCACCTGCACCACGCCGGGGTTGCTGTAGAAGTAGCTCAGGCACTTGCCCACGAGCTTTTTGGTGGTGGCGTTCTTGAGGTAGGAGGGGATGTCGCTGTCCTTGATCTTGTAGAAGCTCATCGACTTGATGTCGGCCTCTGAGTAGCCTGCGTCTCTGAGCTGCTGCTTCTTGTCCGCAACGGCGACGACCTTGCTGCGTTCGGCGTAGACCGCCGCGATGATCTGCTCCTCTGTGAGCTTGCTCGAATAGCCGCCCAGGTTGCTGATGGCGTTGACGAACATCTTGACGCTGCCCGTGTAGGCCGTCGAGCCGTTGGGCTGGGTGGTGGTGCCCCCTACGCCGTGCTGCACCGCAGTGGAGAAGATCACGTTGCGCATGGCATTGGAGTACTGGGGGCTGTCTGCATCGAAGCCGGGGACGTACTTCTCCCAGAGCTTCTTTGCCGGGGTGTAGTACGCGCTCTTCACGTAGTTGTACTGGGTCTGGTAATACGCGCTCTTCTGGTCGGGGAAGACCGCCTTCCACGCCTTGCAGAAGTTGGACTTGCACTTCTTGCCGTCCTTCTCGTACGCCGCGAGGAGCTGCTCACCGTACTTGGCGTACTCGGGGTTCGACTTGGCGTACTTGGTGCAGAGCTGCTGGGCGTACTTGACGGCGTTGCCGGAGCTCATCTGGTACGCCCCGAAGACGTTGCCGCCGTAAGGGTCGGAGTCATCGAGGGCATAGGGGTTGCCGTTGGACTCGTACTTCTCGCAGAGCTGGCCGTAGGTGCGGGCAGCGTGGGCTGTGGCGGGGAGGGCGAGCAGGCAAACGCACAGGGAGAGCAGCGCCGCTGCGATGAGGGCGATGCTGCGGGCTGCGCGCTGTGCCGCGGGGGCGTGGTTCATGGGGTACCAACCTTGTTTGGTGAAGCTGCGTTTTTGAGTATGTTGCGCTAAGGGAAAACAGTAGCGCATAGCGTATTCAAGCGCCACAGCATTAACGCCCCGTGAGATACCTTCTGCGCGCAAGCCCGGCGCGCGATCGGCGCCGGCTGGGCCCTGGTCACAACAGGGGGGCCCGCGGGGCCTTATTGACCAGACAATCTCCGATCTTTTTCTTGCCGCAGGCGGTTTGAGCGGTTACACTATGAAAGCTTGTGTTTAATCGAACACGGGAACTACACAGGGAAGGGGAGCCATCCCGCTAGTGACCTGGGAAGAGCCCAGGTTGCGGGCCACATGGCGATGATCCGACCCAAGGACCAACGAATGAATGGAGGTATGAGACATGGCTACCACTGTGTCCATCAAGACCCTTCTGGAGGCCGGCGTTCACTTCGGCCACCAGACCCGCCGCTGGAACCCCAAGATGAAGCCGTACATCTTCGGCGAGCGCAACGGCATCTACATCCTCGACCTCAAGAAGACCCTTCTTGCAGTTGACGAGGCCTACACCTTCCTCAACAACCTCGCCGCACAGGGCAAGAAGGTCCTGTTCGTCGGCACCAAGAAGCAGGCTCAGGAGCCCATCAAGGCCCAGGCTGAGCGCTGCGGCATGCCCTACGTCAACTTCCGCTGGATGGGCGGCATGCTCACCAACTACCAGACCATCCGCACTCGCGTCCGCCGCATGGAGGAGATCGAGGGCATGATCGAGTCCGGCATCATGGCCACCCTCCCCAAGAAGGAGCAGGCCGGCCTCAAGAAGGAGCTCGTCAAGCTCCAGGCTGCCCTGGGCGGTATCCGCGACATGCAGGACCTGCCCGCCGCCATCTTCGTGGTCGACACCAAGCACGAGGAGAACGCCATCAAGGAGGCAGCTCGCCTGCACATCCCCGTCATCGGCCTGATCGACACCAACGCAGACCCCGATGAGGTCGACTTCGGCATCCCCGCAAACGACGATGCCATCCGTTCCGTCAACCTGCTGTGCACCGTC
>SFLO01000160.1 GCA_004553405.1 Coriobacteriaceae bacterium | reverse complement strand
TGGGGGGCATCCTGGGTGCGGACATGCGCGGCATGTGGATCAACACCTTCCATAGCATGTGCGTGCGCATGCTGCGCGCAGACGCCCCGCTGCTGGGCTTTGTGCTCACCTTGGTCTTGACCAGGCTGCTCTCGCAGATCGAGTTCCAGCCGCCCAAGCCGGCGCGCAAGCAGGTGAAGGGCCGCCACTCGCGCTGAGCCACTCACCGCACGCTATTTGTCACACCCCCGCGCTAGCATGCGCTTGAACAACCTTGAGAGAAAGGCGCCTCACCATGCTCGACTTGTCCACGCTCAACCCCGCCCAGCGCGAAGCCGTCCTCACAACAGAAGGACCCCTGCTGGTGCTTGCCGGGGCGGGCAGCGGCAAGACGCGCGTGCTCACCTACCGCATCGCCCATCTGGTGCAAGACCTTGGTGTGGCGCCGTGGTCCATCCTGGCCGTGACCTTCACCAACAAGGCGGCCAAGGAGATGCGCTCGCGCCTGGGTGGGGGGCATCCTGGGTGCGGACATGCGCGGCATGTGGATCAACACCTTCCATAGCATGTGCGTGCGCATGCTGCGCGCAGACGCCCCGCTGCTGGGCTACGGCAAGGACTTCACCATCTACGACGCAGACGACTCCAAGCGCCTGGTGAAGGCCATCATGGAGGAGCTGGGCTATGACACCAAGCGCTATCCGGACGCCGGCGTGCGCAGCCGCATCTCCGCCGCCAAAAACGAGCTCAAGATGCCGGGGGACATGCCCGCCGCAGACCCGTACTCCAAGTGCGTGGCGGCCGTCTACAAGGCCATGCAGGCGCGCCTCAAGCGCTCCAACGCCATGGACTTCGACGACCTCCTGCTCAACACCTACCTGCTCTTGAGGGACAACCCCCAGATCACCCAGCAGTACGGCCAGCGCTTCCGCTACATCCTGGTCGACGAGTACCAAGACACCAACCGTGCCCAGTACGCCATCACCAAGATGCTCGCCCAGGTGTGCGGCAACCTCATGGTGGTGGGCGACGACGACCAGTCCATCTACTCCTGGCGCGGTGCGGACATCCGCAACATCCTCGACTTCGAGCGCGACTGGCCCGCCACCAAGACGGTCAAGCTCGAGGAGAACTACCGCTCCACCGGCAACATCCTGGCCGCAGCCAACGCGGTCATCGCAAACAACAGCTCGCGCAAGGACAAGCGCCTGTTCACCAGCAGCCCGGACGGCGACAAGATCGGCCTCTACCTGGCCGCAGACGAGCGCGACGAGGGCCGCTGGATCGCCGGCCGCATCGAGCAGCTGCATGACGCCGGCACCAGCTACAACGACATCGCGCTCTTCTACCGCACCAACGCGCAGTCGCGCACGCTCGAGGATATGCTCCTGCGCGCCGGCGTGCCCTACCAGATCGTTGGCGGCACCCGCTTCTTCGACCGCATGGAGATCCGCGACTGCATGGCCTACCTCAAGCTCGCCGTGAACCCCGCCGACGACATCGCGGCCCTGCGCGTGGTCAACACCCCGCGCCGCGGCATCGGCAAGACCACCGTCGAGCGCATCCAGGCCACCGCGCGCATGAGGGGCATGAGCTTCTTCGACGCCGCCCGCGAGGAGAGCCTCGACCCGGCCTGCCGCGCCAACACCCGCAAGGCGCTGCAGTCCTTCATCGCCGTCGTCGACGAGGCCCGCTCGTACGAGGGCGCGCTCGACCACGTGGTCGACATGATCATCGAGAAGTCGGGCCTGGTGGCCGCCCTGCAGGCCCAGCGCACAGAGGAGGCAGACGCCCGCGCCGAAAACATCCGCGAGTTCCTCACGGTCGTGCAGGAGTACGTCGAGTCGCACCCGCTGGTCGAAGACGAGGAACCTCCCTTGGAAGCGGGCTTCGAGCTCAACGGTCAGGAGTTCTCCGGCCATGCGCCCACGTTGGCAGACTTCATGGAGTGGCTCTCGCTGCGCACGGACCTCGACGCGGTTGACGACTCCGAGGAGAAGGTCACCCTCATGACCATCCACTCCGCCAAGGGCCTCGAGTTCGACGTCGTCTTCGTCTCCGGCATGGAGGAGACCATCTTCCCGCACAGCAACTCCATGCTCGAGCGCGGCGTGGAGGAGGAGCGCCGCCTGGCCTACGTGGCCATCACGCGCGCCCGCAAGAAGCTCTTCCTCACGCACGCCCAGACCCGCCGCCTCTTCGGCCAGCCGCAGGCCAACTCGCGCAGCCGCTTTGTCAGCGAGATGCCGCGCGAGCTGATCCACAGCGAGGGCGTGGGCAGCCTGGGGCTTTCCGGCACCGGCTGGGAGAAGCGCGGAGACCGCCACTCCACCTACGGCAGCGGCAGGGGAGACGAGATGTACGGCGGGCGCGTCTTCGGGCGCGGGGAGCCCGCCGCATCCAAGCCCTCAGCCGTCAGCCAGCAGGCCTGCGGCGCCGGCGAGCTCAAGGCGGGGGACAAGGTCGAGCACAAGATCTTCGGGCCGGGCACCGTGCTGGCAGTGGACGGGGACAAGCTCACCGTGCGCTTTGCCAAGAGCGGCCAGACCAAGAAGCTGCTGGCAGGCTACGCCCCGCTGGTCAAGATCAGCGAATAGGGGGCGCCTGGCAGGCCACAAACGGCAGCATGCTTGCCGCGCACCACTATGTCATGGGCGCGTTACGCTCGCGTTTGCCGCGCTTGGGTATAATCCCCACGTTTTAACGCTAGAACCATACTGGGAGGAACGCCAATGGCACAGATCTACGTTGTGGGCCACAAGAACCCCGACAACGACTCCATCATGGCCGCCTACACCTTCGCCCACCTGAAGGACATGGTCGACCCCGACAACGAGTACATCCCCTGCCGCCTGGGCCCCCTGCCCGCAGAGGCGGAGATGATCTTCAAGGAGTACGGCATCGAGAACCCGCCCCGCCTCATCGAGTCTGTGGGCGAGGGCGACAAGGTCTACCTGGTCGACCACAACGAGATGGGCCAGGCCGTCCCCGGCCTCGAGAACGCCGAGCTCGTGGGCGTCGTCGACCACCATCGCATCGCAGACGTCAGCACCGCAGGCCCCATCGAGTTCCTCAACCTCCCCGTGGGCTCCACCACCTCCATCATCACGATGCTCTTCGAGCTGAACGAGATCGACATCGAGCCCTCTATCGCGGCCTGCCTGGTCTCTGCGCTGCTCACAGACACCGTCATCATGAAGTCTCCCACCTGCACCCCCGTCGACGTCGACCGCATCTACAAGCTCTGCGGCATCCTGGGCGTCGACCCGGTGGAGTTCGGCATGAAGATCTTCAAGTCCCGCGGCGGCGATGACAGCGTCTCTGTCGAGGACATCTGCACCAGGGACT
>SFLO01000159.1 GCA_004553405.1 Coriobacteriaceae bacterium | reverse complement strand
TGCTGGCGTGGCGCATGCCGTAGAGCGCCACCACCGCGATGATGACGATGACGATGCTTGCCGCAATGTTGGGCGAGACGATGGAGTTCTCGAGCATGGCGGGCAGCTCGGCAAGGTTCATGGTGCACCCTCCTGAAAGACGTGTCCCCTCTGTGTTCTTTTGTGTCCTTAAGGCCGTTGACCGCGGAAACTATGGAAAGCACCTTAGCAGAGAAGAGGGATGATGAGTCCACGGAAACTCTTGCGCTGCGAGGCCCTGTGCCCCACCCCTCATGTCATCTCGAGCGGAGGCCGAAGGCCGTAGTCGAGAGATCCCCGGCTGAGTCGCTGCACCGGAGCCCGACTCCACGGGCCAACACCAAGCCTGGCAGCCGCTGCAAGTGCACAAAACCCCTGGCGGCGCTGCGCGCCGCCTCCAAATTGGGAGGCGCGCGACGCGCGACCAGCGCTTGTTCACACGATCGTCATTGAGGTGCCACGAGGCTTAGATACGTCGAGTCAACGATTTTCGGGGAGTTGCGATTCTTAGTTGCGTTGAGTCAACGCAACTAAGGCGAAAACGGCCCTTAGGTGCGTTGACTCAACGCTGCTAAGGGCTTAAGTGCGTTGACTCAACGCACTTAAGTTTTTGAGGAAGGCCAGAATCGTTGACTCGACGCAGCTAAGAGCCCTTAACCGCAACGAGTCAACTGTCCGGAGTTGACTCGAGGTAGTTAAGCCTCGCGTCCCGCAAGCGAGGGGAGCTGCCGCCCGTCGCAAAGAAGCCCTGGCGGCGGTTCCCGCCGCCCCAATATCGAGGGCGCGCGCCGCGCGCCCAGCGCTACCGCGTAGCGGGGCGACCCCTGGAGGCCGCGTCAGCCCGGCGGACACGGTCCCGGTTGCAGTGACTCCCCCGGGGATCTCTCGACTCCGGCGCTATCGCGCCTCCGCTCGAGATGACGGGGAGGTGGAGGCGCTGCACGCCTCCGTTCGAGATGACGAGGAGGGGGCGGTTCTTTTGCGCCTGCGCTTGAGGCGATGAAGCAGGGAGGCCGGCTCCGAATTCACTTCGGGGCCGGCCTCCCTGCTTGTTGCCCTGGCTCTTGATCAGCGGCCCCGAGTTCTGGGGCGCGGCAAAGAACAGGGCATCTCTGTGTTAGCGCGTGGGGGAGTGTTTAGTGCTTGCAGCAGCACTTCTTGGCGGCGTGCTTGGGGGCATGCTTGCGGCAGCGGTGGTTGTGGCGGTAGGCCTTGTGCTTCTTGCCGTTGATGCCCATCTCCTTGACGTTGACGATGATCTTGTCGCAGATGGCGGCGAGCTGCTCGAGCTCCTCATCGGAAAGTCCGGCCAGGACCTTCTCGGCGACCTTCTTGTCTGCCTCGGCGCGCTTGGCGGCGACCTTGGCGCCCTCCTCGGTGAGCACGACGCGGTAGGTCTTCTTCTCGCCCTCGACGCCCTCGATGGTGACGAACTCGGAGCGCATGGCCTTCTTGACGATGGTCTTCACGCCCTTGCGGCCCATGCCCAGCGCGTCGACGAGCTCGCGGTTGGTGAGGGAGCCCTCGGCGCGGTCAAGGGCGACGAGCAGGGCGCCAACACCCTGCTTGAAGCTCTTGGGGCCGTTCTTATGGAATGCCAGGTTGGTGAGGTCGACGGCCTTCTTCATCTTTGCGACAGTCTTGCGGGGGCAGCTCATGGGTGTTCTCCTTCGTTCTCGTGATTATCTCATTCGGTGATTAAGCAGGACGTACTTTATCAGCTTTCCAGATAGCCTCAAGGGCTTTGACTTATCTACTTTAGAGATAAAGATTTCCGTCACGAACAGGTACGAAGCGGCACGACAGATGTGAAGAGGGGCCCGGTGGACACGGTCCCGGTTGCAGCGGCTCCCCCGGGGATCTCTCGACTACGGCGCTTCGCGCCTCCGCTCGAGATGACGGGTGGGATGGGTTTGCAGGAGTGGCATGTAGTTCAGGTTCAAAGTCCCTGCGGCCCGCCCGCAGGGGCTGACGCGGGCTAGTCTGCACGACAGCGGCCCGCGCGCGGGGGCGCATGGCAGGAGTACAATGGGGCGGATGTCCGCGTAGGGCGGATGCAAACTGCGAACAAGGGAGCTGCCAATGCTGCACGAGATCACCTTCCCCTCCTCGAACGGCCGCGACACCGTCGTGGGCTGGGTGTATGTCCCCGCCTGCGCACCGCAGGGCATCGTCCAGCTGGTGCACGGCTTTGGCGAGCATTCCCGCAGGTACTTCCACATGATCGTCGCCCTCATGGACGCCGGCTTCATCGTGGCCGCCAACGACCACGTGGGCCACGGCGCCACCGCCATCCTCAACAACAGCTGGGGCGACTGGGGCGACGCCGGCCCCCACACCATGATGGAGGACGAGCACCTCTTCAAGCAGGAGGTCCAAAAGCTTTACCCCGATCTGCCCTACACCATGTTCGGCCATAGCATGGGCTCCATGATCGCCCGCGACTTCTGCACCAAGTACGGCGACGAGCTCGCGGCCGTGGTCTTCTGCGGCACCACCGGCATCTTCGACACCTGCGAGCCCGTTGCCGCCAAGCTCGAGGAGGCCATCGCCCAGGGCAAGGCCCACGAGTCCGACCCCGCCTATGTGGGCGAGCTGCTGGGCTGGATGTTCGACCGCTGCGACGAGGGCGCCACGCTGGGCAACGAGTGGATCTGCCACGACCCCTTCGTGCAGAAGGACCACGCAGAGGACCCCTTCGACGCCTTCACCCACCCCACCCACAACGTGAGCCTGCTCGACTTCATCCGCATGATGCAGTGCATCAACGGCAAGGAGTGGGCGCAGAAGATCCCCGCAGAGCTCCCCATCCTGCTCATCGCCGGCGACCAGGAC
>SFLO01000158.1 GCA_004553405.1 Coriobacteriaceae bacterium | reverse complement strand
CTCGCTGAAGCAGTCGATGGCGGCGCGCCCCATGGCAACGGTGCCGGAATACGCCACAGCTCCCTTCACGCCCCAGCCCAAGCCGGGGAGGGCGTCTGCGAGCTCGCGCGCCACGCCCCTCAGACCAAAGGCCCCCGCCACGACGGCGGCGACCTCGCGCATGCGGGAGAGGTCGAGCGGCTGGCCGTAGATGCCCGCGATCTGCACGACCATCTTGGCCTGGTTGAGCGTGATGACCGGCATGTCCGCCCCGGGCATCATGACGAGCACGCCCACGCCGGCGTTGAGCAGCGCGGTCTTGCGCACGAGCTCGCGGGCCACCTGCTCGCGGCAGAAGGGGTAGCGCTGCGCCAGGGCCAGGCGCGCCTCCCCCGCACAGCGGGCGACCCACTCCCCCAGCTCGGCGAGGGGCTCTGCGGCAGCCAAGTCGACAGCGACGATGGCGTCGAGGGGCACCGGCGCAGGGGCGCAGGACCCTGCCTGCGTGCAGTGCTCCCCTGCCAGCGCGGCAGCGTGCTCGGGCGTCTGCGCGAAGAAGATCTCCCCCTCCTCGATGACGAGCACGGCGGGTGCCGGCAGACCTTCGGCCAGGGCGAGGACCTCGCCCACCGCCAGCGACTCACCGCCGGCGACAACGCACAGGTCGCAGGGGGCGGGCAGCTCGGGCAGCTCGCCGGCCAGGAGCACGCAGCGCAGCTGGGTGCGCGGGTCCTGGGTGCGCAGGGCCTCGAGCAGGCAGTTGATGAGCTCGTCGCCTGCCGTGACGTCGATGACGAGGTCGATGTTGAGCGGGCGCTCGCAGTCCCGGGCGCAGTCCTCCATGGCCCTCTTGAGCTTGCCGAGGTCGAGCAGGCTCTTGCCCCGCCCGCGCTTCTTGGCCGCGCTGCCGGCCATGGCCGCCTACACCTTCCCCGCCGTCTGGGAGGGCATCGCGCCCCTGTGCATCCAGACGTTCATGAGCAGGCCCACGCAGATGAAGTTGGCGATCATGAAGCTGCCGCCGTAGCTCATGAAGGGAAGCGGGATGCCCGTGATGGGCATGAGGCCCAGGTCCATGCCGATGTTCTCGATGATCTGGAAGAGCCACATCCCCATGACGCCCGCCACGATGAGCGAGCCGGCGAGGTTGCCGGCAGACAGGCCTATCCACAGCGCGCTGCTCAGCAGCGCGAGGTAGAGCAGCAGGAGCAGGGCCGCCCCCACAAAGCCAAACTGCTCTGCGTACACGCAGAAGATGAAGTCGGTTGCAGACTCCGGCAGGAAGCCGCCGTTGGACTGCGTCGCGTTTCCCCAGCCCTTGCCCGTGATCTCGCCGCTGCCGATGGCGATCTGTGCCTGCTTGAGGTTGTAGGCGTCGTCTGCGTAGTCGGGGTTGTCCGGGTCGACGAAGACGAGCAGGCGGCTCATCTGGTACTCCTTGATAATCTGGGTCTCGCCGCCCGTCCAGCTCGACACGGCGCTGTTGGCCACGAGCAAGCCGGCGACCCCCACAGCGCCCACCATGAGCGTGACAAGAATCCAGCGCATGTTGGCGCCGCCCACGAAGATGATCACGAAGCCGATGATGAGGATGACCAAGCCGGTGCCGAGATCCTCCTTCGCCAGCATGACCGCGGGGACGAGCAGCAGGCCCACGCACTTGAGGAAGTCCTTTCCGCTGTTGATGCTGCCGCCAAAGCGCGACACGAACAGCGCCATCATGACGATGATCACGGGCTTGGCGATCTCTGAGGGCTGCAGGGTGAGGCTGCCGATCCTGATCCAGGAGCGCGCACCGTTCGACTCAAAGCCCAGAGGCGTCATGGGCAGCAAGATCATCGTGACAGCAAGCGCCAGCAGCGCGGCGATCGCGGCGTTGCTCGAGCCGAGCTTGCGGTAGTCCACGAGCCACACCGCAACGCCGGCAGCCAGGCCCAGGCCGATGCTCAGCGCCTGCTTGGTGATGGAGTAGTCGCTGTCTGTGAGGGTGACGGCGTACAGGGTCACCAGGCCCAAGGCCGTGAGAAAGACGATGGTGATGAGCAGGGGGATGTTGACAGCCTGGAACAGGCCGCCGATCCCCCCGAGGGAGATCTTGGGACCGCGGCCCATGCCGCCCTGGCTGCCGCCTAAGCTCCGCGTCGCGCGGCTTGTGAACTGAAGAGGTGCCATGTGCCTCCTACCTCTCGTGGGTGGACGCGCCGGAAACATGCTTGGCGTCCTTACCGAGGGCCTTGGCCAGCACGGATCGAACGGCGGGGGCAGCCGAGGTGGCGCCGGAGCCGCCCTGCTCGATGATGCAGGCGCACACGTACTTGGGTTTGGAGGCGGGTGCGTAGCCCACGTACCAGGCGTAGTTGTCCTTGCCGGCGACCTCGCCCGTACCCGTCTTGCCGGCAGCGGTCACGCCCATGCCCTTGAAGACGTCCTTGACGGGGCTGTTCTCTATGTCGGACTCCACGATGGCGCGTCCGGCGTAGAGGTGGCGTCCGTACTGGAAGTCGGTGATGACGATCGGCGTCGGCCAGTCGCGCAGAGCGATCTTCGAGGAGACGGCGTCTCCGTCGGTGTTGTACTCGTGTCCTTCCGGATAGAAGCAGGCCATCGCAACCCACTTCTTCACCTTCTTCGCTACGAGCGACTTTCCGTCAAGCGGCGAGATGTCGTCGCCCTTCGACTCGAGGAGCGCGCGCATGTTGGAGAGGAAGCCGAGCGAGCAGACGACGACACTTCCGTCCGGCTGCGCGGCGAGCGCGCGGCGGTATACCTCGACGGCGTCCGGAGCCTGTTCGCTGTTCGCGTACTTGAACTTGCCGGGATACTTCTTCTGGAGATCGAGGAACTTGCGGTGTCCGCCTGGAGCGCCCTTGACCGCCGACGGCAGCTTGGAGCAT
>SFLO01000157.1 GCA_004553405.1 Coriobacteriaceae bacterium | reverse complement strand
GAGGGCACCGACGGCATCAAGAAGATGTCCAAGAGCTATGGCAACTACATCGGCCTCACAGACGAGCCGGCAGACATGTTCGGCAAGGTCATGAGCATCCCCGACGAGCTCATGGTCAAGTACTTCCGCGTGGCAACCGCCATGCCCGTCAGCGAGGTCGACGCCATCGAGGCCGGCCTGGCCAGCGGCGAGCTGCACCCCAACAAGGTCAAGCGCCAGCTGGGCCGCGAGCTCGTCACCATCTACCACTCCGCCGAAGACGCCGCAGCCGCAGAGGAGGCCTTCGACAAGCTCTTCAAGGAGCACGCCCTGCCCGAGGACATCGAGGAGTTCTCCGTCGAGCTCGTCGACGACGAGGAGAAGGGCGGCGTCTTCCTGCCGCCCGTGCTGGTGGCCTGCAAGCTCGCCGGCACCAACGGCGAGGCCCGCAGGCTCATCGACGGCGGCGGCGTGAAGGTCAACGGCGAGGCCCTGGCAGCCAAGACCTACAACGTCCCGGCCGCCCAGCTCGCCGGCGCCGTGCTCCAGGTTGGCAAGCGCAAGTTCGCCCGCCTGGCATAAGCGCCCTTTGGCCCCAGCGGACTAATCGGGTATCATGGGGCCCGCCCATACGTCGGGGTGTGGCGCAGCCTGGTAGCGCGCCTGCTTTGGGAGCAGGATGTCGCAGGTTCGAATCCTGTCACCCCGACCACTTGCATGCAAAAACGGCACCCCGCGGGGTGCCGTTTCTCGTTGCGGGTGCAGGCGCCGCGGTGTCTAGCGGATGAAGTTGGTCTGGACGGCCTGCTCGCGCTGGGGGACGCCGTAGGCCTCCTTGCCCAGGGCTATCGACTTCATGAGGAAGCTCATGTTGCGGGCCAGGGTGCGCATCTGCTGCATGCCCTCGGCATCCTCGACGGCCTCGCCGGGGGTGCGGCCGTGAGCGCCGTTCCAGTACTGGCCGCTTGCAACGGGCATGCCGCTGAAGAGGAAGTACTTGTTGATCTGGTCGATGGTGGCGGTGATGCCGCCCCTGCGGGCAACGGCTACGGCCGCCCCCACCTTCATGGTCTTGTCTGCTTTGCAGCTGAGGAAGAGGCGGTCGAGCAGGGCGTCGAGGGTGGCGTTGGAGCTGGCGTAGTAGACCGGGGAACCCACCACCAGGCCGTCTGCCTCGACGAACTTGGGGGCGACTTCGTTGACCATGTCGTCGTAGACGCACGCGCCCAGCTTGCCGCAGCCGTAGCAGGCCACGCAGCCGCGGATCACCTGCTTGCCCACCTGCACGGTTTCGACCTCGATGCCCTCCTCTGCGAAGACCTTCTCCATCTCGGCCAGGGCGCAGGCGGTATTGCCGCCCTCGCGGGGGCTACCGTTGATCATCAAAACCTTCATGCAGTGCTCCTTCCTCGAACTGCGAGCTACTCTTGCTTGCCAGAAATGATAGCAGTCGTGCTCTGCCTAGGTAAGTTGTGCTAAGCTGTTGGGCTACGCGCGGCAGTAGTTCAATTGGTAGAGCCCTAGCCTTCCAAGCTGGTTGTTGCGGGTTCGAGTCCCGTCTGCCGCTCCATCGCATTTTGTACGGGCCGCCGCTGGCGGCCTGTTTTCGTGTTAGGGGGCACATCGTGGCAGGGGAGGCCGGCGTGCAGCGCCCGGGCTGGTTCTACCGCCTGGTGCTGGTGAGCGCCACCGTCATCTGGGGCGGCAACTTCGTCGTCTCCAAGCTGGCCGTGGGCGCCCTGCACCCGGTGTGGGTCATCGCCGTGCGCTTCACCATCGCAGGCTTGCTCCTGGGCCTGGCCTTCTTCCCGCGGGTGCGCCGCTGCATGAGCCCCGCCCTGCTCAAGGCGGGTCTCGTCATAGGCTTCTTCAGCTTTTTGGGCTACGGCAGCCAGTTCGTGGGCCTCAGCGGCACCACGCCCGCCAAGAACGCCTTCCTCTCGGCCTGCTACTGCCTCACCGTCCCCTTCATCTGGTGGCTCGTGGCCAGGCGCCGGCCCACAGCGCGCAACCTGGTCGCGGCGGCCGTGTGCGTTGCCGGCATGGCGCTCGTCACGCTGCAAGGCGAGCTCTCCGTCAGCTGGGGCGACGGGGTGAGCATGCTCTCGGCCCTGCTCTACGGCGCAGAGATCGTCGCCATCGCCTTGTGCGTGCGCGACCACGACGTCATCACCATCACAGTGGTCCAGATGATCAGCAGCGGGCTCATAGCCGGCTTGGCCGGTCTGGCCCTGGGGCTGCCCTTCGACTCGCAGGTCCTGGCCGAGCCGTCCTTCCTTCTGCAGATGGGCTACATCATCGTGCTGGGCAGCTGCTATGCCAGCACGGCGCAGAACCTCGCGCAGACCAAGGTGCCGCCGGCAGAGGTGAGCATGCTCTTCGCACTCGAGAGCGTCTTCGGCACCGTCTTCAGCGTGGTCTTCCTCCACGAGGCCCTCAGCGCCCAGCTGCTGCTGGGCTTTGGCCTCATCTTCGCCGCCATCCTCGTGTCCGAGCTGGGCGGCATCAAGGTGAGCAAGGAGAAGGCGGCCCCGCGCGGATAGGGTGGGTTTATCTGGCCTTATTCTGGTATCAAACTGAACTTGCGCACCAGGGAGAAAGTGGACATATCGCTACGGCCATGCTCGGGGTAGACTCTTCCCCCACACCCCTCAGGCCCTTTGCGAAAGGATCCGCCCATGAAGCGCATCGTCAGCATCCAGGACATCTCCTGCGTGGGGAAGTGCTCCCTCACCGTGGCTCTGCCCATCATCAGCGCCATGGGCGTCGAGTGCAGCATCCTGCCCACTGCCGTCCTGTCCACCCACACCGGCTTTCCCGGCTTCACCTTCGACGACCTCACCGACCAGATCGAGCCCGTCTCGCGCCACTGGAGGGAGCAGGGCCTGGGCTTCGAC
>SFLO01000156.1 GCA_004553405.1 Coriobacteriaceae bacterium | reverse complement strand
CTCACAGACAGCGTCCGCTACCGCGAGGGCCTGCAGGAGGTCGACGACTTCGCCGCCTTCAAGCGTTGGGCGCTGGGAGCCCCCGAGCACGAGCTGCTCGAGCGCTTCAACAGGCCGATCCTGCCCCAGGACCCCGGGTCCCTGGGGCTGCAATGACAACATGCCCCGCAGTGTGGGGAGGAGAGCACCATGACCGAGAACATGCCCATCGATGACGCCCCTCAGGCCTGCCCCAGCCTGGCAGACACCGCCGCCGCCGTGGCCGAGGGCCAGATCGCCCAGGCCCTGTGCGGCGAGACCCTCTGCCCCCTGCCGGCAGAGGTGGGCTACCGCTGCAAGGCGCTGGCCGGCGTCAAGCGCATCGACAACTTCGACACCCTGCGCGACAGCGTGGCCGAGTACATGACGGCAGACGACGTCGCCAAGCTCGAGCGCGCCTACCTCTTCGCCCGCAGGGCCCACGAGGGCCAGTTCCGCAAGTCCGGCGAGCCCTATATCGTCCATCCCGTCGAGGTGGCCATCATCTTGAGCCAGCTCAACATGGACATGCAGACGGTCACCGCCGCCCTGCTGCACGACGTGGTCGAGGACTGCGACGTGAGCAAGGAGGAGGTGGCCCGCCTCTTCAGCCCCACGGTGGCAGAGCTCGTCGACGGCGTCACCAAGATCACGCGCATCGAGGTCGAGACTCTCACAGACACCCAGGTGGCCACCATCCGCAAGATGCTCGTCGCCATGAGCCACGACATCCGCGTCATCGTCATCAAGCTGGCAGACCGCCTGCACAACATGCGCACCCTCATGGGCCTCAAGGAGGACCGCCGCATCTTCAAGTCGAAGGAGACGATGGAGATCTACGCCCCGCTGGCCAACCGCCTGGGGATGAACTCCCTCAAGTGGGAGCTCGAGGACTTGGCCTTCAGCTACCTGGAGCCTTCCAAGTACAACCAGGTCAAGAAGATGGTCAACGAGACCCGCGAGGCGCGCGAGAACTACATCGACAACGCCGTGCAGCTGCTCGAGCACGAGCTGGCAGCGGTGGGCGTGAGCGCCAAGATCTACGGCCGCCCCAAGCACCTCTACTCCATCTACCAGAAGATGACCAGCCAGGGCAAGGGCTTTAGCGAGATCTACGACCTCTCTGCCGTGCGCGTCATCGTCAACGACATCCCCGGCTGCTACGCCGCCTTGGGCGCGGTGCACAACATGTGGAAGCCCCTTCCCCGGCGCTTCAAGGACTACATCGCCATGCCCAAGAACAACATGTACCAGAGCCTGCACACCACGGTCATCGGCCCTGCCGGCCGCCCGCTCGAGATTCAGATCCGCACCGAGGAGATGCACCACTTCAACGAGTACGGCATCGCGGCGCATTGGCGCTACAAGGAAGGCGACGGATCGACCAAGGGCGAGCGCAGGTTCGACGAGAAGATGCAGTGGCTGCGCGAGATGCTCGAGTGGCAGCAGGAGACAGACGACCCGCGCGAGTTCATGGAGGGTCTGAAGGTCGACCTCTTCGACAGCGAGGTCTTCGTCTTCACACCCAAGGGCGAGGTGCTCTCGCTCAAGGCGGGCGCCACGCCGCTCGACTTCGCCTACTCCATCCACACGGAGGTGGGCAACCACTGCGTGGGCGCCAAGATCAACGGCGTCATCACCCCGCTCACCTACCAGCTGCAAAACGGCGACCGCGTGGAGATCCTCACCCAGAAGAACGCCAGCCCCAGCCGCGACTGGCTCAACATCGTGCAGACCCCTAGCGCCCGCGCCAAGATCCGCAGCTACTTCTCGAAGGTCACCCGCGGCGACGACCTCATCCAGGGCCGCGACGTCCTGGCCAAGGAGCTGCGCAAGGAGGGCCTGGGTATCTCGAACAACCGCTCCACCCAGGCGCTCAAGCAGGTGGCAGACGAGCTGAGCTACTCCACCGTCGACGAGATGATGGTGGCTGTGGGCAGCGGCAAGGCGTCTGCCAAGCAGATCACCAACAAGGTCATGCGCGTGCTGAACAAGGACGCGGCCGAAGAGGAGCAGGCGCTCAAGTCGCCCACGCTCGAACAGCTGGGGCTCACCCCCGGCGGCACCCGCGCCCAGCAGCGCCGCAAGCGCAAGGCGCACAACAACAACGGCGTGGAGGTCGTGGGGCTCGACGACGTCTTCGTCCGCCTCAGCCGCTGCTGCAATCCCGTCCCCGGAGACGAGATCATCGGCTTCATCACCCGCGGCCGCGGTGTGAGCGTGCACCGCGCAGACTGTCCCAACGCCGAGGACCTGCGCCGCGACCCTGAGCGCATGATCGACGTGCGCTGGGAGTCCAACTGCGACAGCAGCTTCCAGGTCGAGATTTTCATCGAGGCCATCGACCGATTGCGCCTGCTGCAAGACGTCACCATCTTCTTGGCAGACGCCGGCGTCAACATCCTCAGCTGCCAGACCGTCACCCACAAAGACGACATCGTCGAGATGCGCTTCCTCTTCGAGGTGAGCGACACCAAGCGCATCGACAAGATCCTGCGCGATATCCTGGGCGTGGAGGGCGTCTTCGGCGCCCGCCGCATGCTGCCCGGGACCTCTGCCGGCAGGTAGGGGAGGAGCGCACGCCGAGAGAGGAGCACCGCTGTGAAGATCGACATCATCAAGGTCGGCCCCATCCAGACCAACTGCTACATCGTGCGCCATGAGGGCCAGTGCCTGGTGATAGACCCGGGTGCCCAGCCGCAGCGCATTATTACCGAGCTGCGCGGCAGCAAGGTGGCCGCCATCGTCTTGACCCACCGCCACTGGGACCACGTGGGCGCGCTGCCGGCCCTGGTGCGCCACAGCGGCGCCCCCGTGCTGGCGCACCACCTGGACGCCGGCCGGGTCTTCGGGCTTGAGGACAACGGCTACGTGCCCCGCGAGCTG
>SFLO01000155.1 GCA_004553405.1 Coriobacteriaceae bacterium | reverse complement strand
CTTGCGCACGCCCACGCCCTTGACGAGGCGGGCGCCGTAGCGCAGCAGCACCTGGTAGAAGCCCTTGGCCCAGCGCAGGCGCTGACGCCAGGAATCGCGGAAGGTGGTGGGCTGCTCGTCGTAGATGATGGCGTCTCCCACATAGCCGATGCGGTAGCCGCTGGCGATGCAGTCCGTCGAGAACTCGATGTCCTCTGTGAGCAGGTGGTGGATCCAGCCCTCGTTGTCCTCGAGGATCTTGGCACGCACCATGAAGCCGGTGCCGCCGATGGCGCAGCTGGTGCCCAGGCGGTAGCGGGCGTTGCTGAGGAACTTGGCCTCGCGCAAGAACCACAGGGCGCTGCCGGAGCTGATCCAGTTGTCGTCGTAGTTCTTGGAGTTGCGGTAGGAGGTGAAGGCGTCGAATTCCGGCCTGCGCACGACCTCGCGGTTGACGGCGCGTATGAAGCCCGGGTCGAGCACGTTGTCTGCGTCGAAGACGAAGTAGCCCGCGTAGTCCGTGCGGCCGTCCTCGTCGCCCTCTGCGCGGCGGATCTTGTCGAGCGCGTAGTTGAGCGCGTAGCTCTTGCCCTTGCGCACCTGGTCGAAGCGCTCGAAGACGATGGCACCGGCCTCGCGGGCCACGGTCGCCGTGTTGTCCGTGCAGTTGTCTGCGATCACGTAGACGTCCACCAGCTCTGTGGGGTAGTCCTGCTGCTTGATGCTGCGCACCAGCTCGCCGATGACGACCTCCTCGTTGCGGCCCGAGATGAGCACCGCATAGCGGTTGAGGGGGACGTCGCTATCGTCCGGCTTGCGCTTGTGGTCGACCACCAGCACATAGGCGGCATAGACAACCTGGTACATGTAGCACAGGCTGAAGAGGAAGAAGAGGAACATGTTGAACGCGTTGATGAAGCCCGTCATTGCGCTGCGTGTCCTTTCTCTCCGCTCGTGGGCGCCTGCCCGCTTCGAATACAACCCGCTCATAGTACCCCCAAATCGCCGCCTTATGCTCCCCGCGCACCCCCAGCTACACCGAAGACCCATAGGAGCCCAGGTGGAAGGCGCGCTATACTCGGGGAAACGCACGCCTACACGGGAGGTAATTCGTGGGTCGACTCAGCACGATAGAAGACATCGAGCAGCGCGCCAGCCAGCAGGAGGCGCAAGCGGCAGCCCAGCGCCACGAGCAGGAGCAGGCCGCCCGTCAGGCAGCAGCCCAGGCCGCGGCCCGGCAGCAGGAGGCCCACCCCCAGCAGGCGGCGCCCGTTTCTGCCGCCCAGCGCGAGGCCGAGTTCCACGGGCTCGACACCCACACCAAGCGAGACGGCGGGCACACCGCCCTCATCGTCGCTGCCGTCGTCATCGTGGCCGCAGCGGCCCTCTACATCGCCAACTACAGCCTGCACTTCTTCTAGGGGGCTGCCCATGGCAAGTTACGAGAGCTATCCGGAAAAGCCCCAGACCCCGCCCGAAGACCCGAGCAAGCGCCGCCTGCGCACCACGCTGGGCATCGCCGTGGCGGTCCTGCTGGTGATCGCCGTGCTGGTGGGCGTCATGGTCTGGCGCAACGGCAGCTTGGGCAATGCCCGCCCCTCAGACACAGAGTCGCTCAACCAGAGCACCGCGGGCATATCCTCTGTGAGCTTTGCACCCGTCACACTCGAGGGCCTGCCTGAATGCAGCGCTCTCTACGGCAAGACGCTCCCGCAGATCCAGGGCATCAAGGGCTCCAAGCTGGCCTTCGAGCAGGACAAGCCCGTTGCAGCCGGTCCCCTGCCCCAGGGTCTGGGCCGCGCAGCCGCCAAGGCGACGCACCAGGCAAGCGCCCAGCTCAAGGGCGCGCAGGGCGTGCGCCTCACCGTCTACTTCAAGAAGTCCAAGGCCCCAGGCGCCAAGAAGGCCCAGCTCAGGGCCGTGGGCGCGCTCTATGACTTCGACCTCGACGAGCTGGACGTGGCAGAGGCCGAGTACTCCGTCTACATGGCAGACAGCACCGTGGCGTCGTCCCTGCTCCGTGCCGTGGGCCTGCCCTCCTCCACGTGCTCCAAGGAGCTCGTGGCAAGCAAGGTCTCCCAGGCCGGCAGCGTCGAGGACAGCGGCATGCGCAGCTGCACCATCGAAGGCGACACCGGGGCAAAGCTCACCAAGAAGACGGTGAAGAAGAAGGTCTACAGCAAGAAGAAGCACGCCTACGTCACCAAGAAGGTCACCACCAAGGTGCAGGCGGACTTCATGGGCTGGCAGCTCGTCCAGGCCTACCGCTACGGCGCGCAGGGAGAGACCACCCGCAGCGCCCAGGTCGCGCTGAGCTAGGCCTGCAGCTCCAGCATCACGCGGGCCATGCGCAGGTAATCCTCCACGTCGAGCGCCTCGCCCCTCAGGGTGGGCGCGATGCCGCAGGATTCCAGCAGCTGATCGACCAATCCCGCATCCAGGCGGGTCCTCATGGAGTTGCGGATGTTCTTGCGGCGCTGCGCGAAGGCGGCGTCTGCCAGCGTGCAGGCGGCCTCGACCACGGCTGCATCCTCGCACAGCTGGCTGCGCTCCAAGCGGATGACGGCGCTCTCCACGCGCGGCGCGGGGTGGAAGCAGCGCGGGCTCACCTGGAAGCGCCCCGCCGTGCGGGCGTACATGCGCAGCTTTATCGTATAGGCGCCGTAATCCTTGCAGCCCTTCTCTGCCGCGATGCGATCTGCCACCTCGCTTTGCACCATCACCGTCATGCTCTGCAAGAACTCGAAGCGCTGGAACCAGTCCAAGATCACGGTCGCCGCCACCGCGTAGGGCAGGTTGGCGACGAGCATGCCGGGCAGCGGCGCGCCCAGCGCGGCATAGGCATCCTCGAGCTGGGAGCGCCCCAGCTTGAGGGCGTCCTCGTTGATCACGCGGTAGCGGTCGCTGTGGAAGGCCGTGGTCTCGGCCAGCACGGGCAGGAGGTCGGAG